>CAJBIS010000366.1 GCA_903953195.1 uncultured Actinomycetes bacterium | reverse complement strand
TTCGTCGAGTGCTGCGTTCTGGCGCACCCGGTCGAACCGGTCGGCGTTGTAGTTGCCCTCGAAGTACGGGTTCCCGGTGGCGAAGAGCACCACGGCGGCCAGGCCGGCGATCACGTTGGCCGCGGCCCACACGTGCGCGGTGGCGTAGCCGACCCGCCACCAGGCGCTCTCGCCGACCGGCGGCAGGGCCCGCAGCCGGGCGATCACGGCGAGCGCCAGCACCATGAAGGGCAGGTACGCCGGTTCGAGCAGCCGGAGGTCCAACTGGTTCAGCGCCGTGGTCGAGCGGATGTAGAGGATGTAGACGAGATAGAGCACCGGTTGCAGCGCGACCAGCCCGGTGGGCCGTCCCAGCCATCCGGTCGCCGCCGACCACACGCTGCGCTCACCATCGGCCCGCACCTCGCGGAGCAGTCGCACCAGCACGGTGACCGCGGCCACCAGGGCGATGGCTCCGATGGCGGCCCAGATCCTGGTGAGGCCGTTGGCGACGCCCGGCAGCAGGAAGCGGCCCATGGTCGCCAGGATGTCGAAGCCGTTGTCGACGACGCCGCGCGCCGATGGGTAGCGCGGTCCCAGGATCGTGCCGTCGGCGGCGCGGTTGCGCAGCATCCACGCGACCGGCACGAGCGCCGCGCCGATGCAGTAGAGCGCGGCGTCACGGAACCGCTTCGCGAACGATCGGGTGCCGTCGAGGAGCAACCACAGCGCGGCCGTCGGGATGAGGACGACGGCGACGTAGCGCAGTCCGAACGCGCACCACACGAGCGCCGCGGCCCCGGCGAGCCACGCCGGTCGACGCGACTCCCAGTGGTTGATCAGCGCCAGCATCCACAGGAGCGCGACCACGGCGAAGGCCAGGTCGGTCATCAGCAGGTGGCCGAAGCCGATCGTCGACGACCCCAGTGCGACCACCGCGGTGCCCAGCAGCACGAGTCGGTCGTCGGCCACGATGCGCCGCAGCAGTCGGTTGGCGACGAACACCGCGGCGACACTCACTCCGATGTTCAGCACGACCGCGGCGCCGCTCGGACTGAGTGGTGTGAGCCACGAGATCGCGGCCATGAGCGCCGGCCACAGCGGCGGCCACACCGTGAGCGGTCGTTCGAGGAAGTAACCCAGGCCGTTGCCGGCGAGCAGCGAGTCGGCGATCGCGGTGTAGCCGACGCCGTCGTCGCCGACGGCGATCCCGTTGACGTTGGAGATCAACACCGCCACGGCGCTGGCCACGGCCAGTGCCGGGACCGCCAGCCGCGCGCTCCGTCGCTCCACCGGCCCCGTCGTGTCCACGGCGGACAGTCTCGGCGGGTCCGGGTCCGGAGACAAGTACCTATGATGGGACCGCCATGAACTGCCCGAGCTGCGGAGCCGAGTGTGCGGTCGGTGCGCGCTTCTGCTGGTCGTGTGGCCAGGCGTTGCGGGCGCCGACCGAGGAACGTCGTGTCGTCACGGTGTTGTTCGCCGACCTCGTGGGCTTCACGGCGCTCTCGGAGCAGCGTGACCCGGAGGAGGTCAAGCGCCTCGTCGAGGACGCGTTCGAGCACCTCGTGCGCGACGTGACCGCCTTCGGTGGCCGGGTCGACAAGATCCTCGGCGACGCGATCGTCGCGTTGTTCGGCGCGCCCGTGGCGCACGAGGACGATGCGGAACGGGCGGTGCGCGCCTCGTTGCGCATGCAGGAGTCCCTGGCGGAGTACTCCGAGGCCAGCGACGCGGGCATCCGCATGCGGATCGGGGTGAACACCGGCGAGGTGCTCGTGGGTGCCCTCAGCGCCGGGGGCGACTACACCGCCATGGGCGACGTCGTGAACACCGCCTCGCGACTCCAGACGCTCGCCGGACCCGACGAGGTGCTCGTGGGTGAGAGCACGTACCTCGCGACGAGTGAGGTCATCGACTACGAGTCACGCGGCGCGCTCGTCGCCCGTGGTCGGGAGCGGCCGGTCAACGTCTGGGTGGCGCGTGCGGCGATCCTGCCGCCCGGTCACCGTCCCCGTCGCCTGGTGACGCCGCTGATCGGCCGCGACGCCGAGATGTCGGTGCTCACGAACGCGGTGCACCTGTCGATCACGTCGCGGCGCGGGCTGCACGTCGTGCTGGTCGGCGAGGCGGGCGTCGGCAAGACCCGACTGGCGAACGAGCTCGCTGCCGTGGTGGAGGCGACCGACGGTGTCATCGAGGTCGCCGGTCGGTGTGTGCCCTACGGCGAGGCCAATCCGTGGTGGCCGGTGGCCGAGGCGCTCCGGGCCGGTTGCGTGATCGGCCGTGACGACCCGATCGACTCGGCGCGGGCGCAGACAGGTCGTGTCGTCGAGAAGTTCTGCGGCGACGAGGCCTCGGTGGCCGATCAGGTGGCGATCGTCGACGGGCTGTTGCATCTGATGGGGTACGACACGCCGCTGCGTCGACTCGACGGCACGCGGGCCCGGGCCGAGGCGAGCGGCGCGCTGCTGCGCTTCCTCGAGGGGGTGCTGCGCCGTCAGCCGATGATGGTGCGACTCGCCGACCTGCACTGGGCCGACCAGATGGTGCTCGAGCTGCTCGACGACCTGTCGGTCCAGCTCGCCCGCCAGCCGTTCGTGCTGGTGGCGACGGCCCGCCGCTCCCTGCAGGACCGGTGGACGCCCAAGTGGGGCCGCTACAACGCGATGGTGCTGAACCTCACGCCGCTGAACCGTGATGCCTCGGCGACACTGCTCGACGCGCTCGGCGGGTCGGTGCTCAGCCCGGTCGACCGGGAGGCGCTGCTGGACCGTTCGGGTGGTAACCCCTTCTATCTCGAGGAGTTGGTGACGCTCGTCGGCACGGCGCCACGCGTCGACGCGGACACCGCGTCCGAACCCGCGCCGGCGATCACCGAGTCGCTGCCGGACACGCTGCGCGGTCTGGTCGCCGCCCGTGTCGACGGGCTCACCGCCGAGGAGCAGCACGTCCTCGAGGACGCCGCCGTGTGGGGTGCGTCCGGTCCCGTCGCCGTGCTGTTCGAGACCGCGGCGGCGCTGCGGGCCCAGCACGACGTGAGCGACGTCGTGCAGTCGCTGGTCGACAAGGACGTCCTCACCCTCGACGGCAGCGACTGGGCGTTCCGTTCGGATCTGGTCCGTGAGGTGGCGTACACGCGCCTCACCCGCCGCGACCGCATGACCCGACACCTGGGCATCGCCAGCTATCTCGATGAACACCTCGATCCCGACGACAGCGACGACCGCGACGTCGAGACGGTGGCACGCCACTACATCGAGGCGGCCCGGCTCAGTCTCAGCCGGGAGGGCGAGGTCGAGCCCGAGCTGTTGGACCGGGCGGTGCTGTGGGCGCTGATCGCCGGTCGACGGGCCGAACAGGCGGGTGCGTACCCGCAGTCGGAGCGGCTCTACACACAGGTGCTCGAGCTCGTCGGCGAGGACGCGGCGCGGCAGCGGTTCCAGGCCTTCATCGGCCGCTCACGTTCGCGGGTCGAGCAGTGGATGACGCCGGGTGCCCGCGAGGACGCGTCGCTGGCCATGGCCGAGGCGGAACGGCTCGAGGACCCGGGCGCCCAGGCCGAGGCGTACCTGAGCCTGGCGGCGGCCGCGTCCCGCGGCGGTGAGGTCCTCCTCGCCGAGGAGGAGATCGACGCGGCGCTCGACCTCTACGACGGCCGCGGTGACGTGCGGGGGCGGGCCGAGGCGTTCCGCCAGCGCGGCATGGCCCGACTCCTCCGTGGCGACCAGCGTGGCGCCGAGGATCCGATCGCCGCGGCGCTCGACGCGTTCCGCGCCATCGGCGACCGCCGCGGCGAGGCGTGGTCGTTGCAGAACCTGGCGTGGATCGCGCTCAGCGACGGACGACTCGACGTGGCGGAGCGGACGCTCGCGTCCTCGCGGGAGGCGTTCGAGGAGGTCGGTGACGCCGGCGGGTTGGCCTGGGCCGACGGTCTGCTCGCCTACCTCTCGTTCCTGCAGGGCGACCTGGACCGCGCCACCGTGCTCGCGGATGCGGTGCTCCGGGCCAGTGAGCGTCGTGGCGATCGCTACGGCGAGGGGATGATGCACGTCGTGCGCGCCGGCATCCGCCTGTGGCGCGGTCAGGCCCGTGCGTCGAGCGAGGAGGCGGCCCTCGCGGTCACGGCCCTCAGCGCCGCCGGCGACCCGGTCGGACTCGAACAGGCGCTCTCGGTGGCCGGTCGCGCCGAGGTGATGGCGGGCAACGTCGAGTACGGACTCGAACTGCTGGCCGAGGCGCGCACGCAGAGCGCGGTGACGTCGGTCGGGTTCGCCCGGAGCGTCACCCGGTCCACCGAGGTGCAGATCGGTCGACCGGAGAGTGCGGTCGCCGATCTCGACGCCGGCGTCGGACCACCCGAGAGCCCGGTCCCACTCGATCAGGAGTCGGCCATCCTGGCGCTCGCCCTCACGCAGATGGGCCGCACGGACGAGGCGCTGGCCATCGTCAGGTCCCAGGCGGACTCGTGGACCGACTCCGCGTTCGCGATGTCGTCGATGGTGGTGGTGCTCGCCGCCGCGGGCGACGTCGACGGCGCGATCGACGCGGCGGTGCGCTTCGCAACGCTCGAGCGGGCGACCCATCTGGATCAGGTGACCGCCGATCTGGCGCTGGCGCTGCTCGATCCGGGCGAGTCCGGCGACCCGGTGCTCGACCGGGCCCGGTCGGTCGCCGATGCCACGGATGACCAGGTGGCCCACGCGCTGTGCGGACTCGCTGCAGCGGTCCGGCTCGAGGCCAGTGGCCGCGACGCCACCGATGCCCTCGACGACAGCGAGCGTCGGTTGGCCGTGCTCGGCCTCACCGACACCCGCTGGCGCGAGGTCTACCGAACCATCGGCGGGTTCGGTGCGGCCCGTCAGTCAGCCGGCTGAGCCACCCAGCGGAGGTACGGCTTGTCGGCCCGCCACCCGTCGGGGAAACGCTGCGCAGCGTCCTCGTCCGAGACCGCGGCACCGATGATCACCTCGCCGCCCTGCTTCCAGTTGGCGGGCGTGGCCACCTGGTGGCGGGCGGTGAGCTGCAGGGAGTCGATCACGCGGAGCAGCTCGTCGAAGTTCCGGCCGGTGGACGCCGGGTAGGTGAGCATCAGCTTCACCTTGTTGTCCGGACCGATCACGAACACGGATCGCACGGTCTGCGTGTCGTTCGCGTTCGGGTGGATCATGTCGTAGAGGTCGGCGACGGCGCGGTCCGGGTCGGCGATCATCGGGAAGTTCACCGCGGCGCCCTGCGTCTCGGCGATGTCCTGCTCCCACTCGAGGTGCGAGTCGACCGGGTCGACCGACAGGCCGATCACCTTGACGCCCCGCTCGGCGAACTCGTCGCCGAGGCTCGCGACTGCGCCGAGTTCGGTGGTGCACACCGGCGTGAAGTCCTTGGGATGTGAGAACAGCACCGCCCAGCTGCCGTCCTTCCAGTCGTGGAAGTCGATCGTGCCCTGGGTGGTCTCGGCGGTGAAGTTGGGGGCGTCGTCGCCCAGTCGGATGCTCATGGCGTGCTCCTCGAGTTGATTCCCGACCAAGTTAGTCAGGTATCCGCCGGCGGGCAAGAGTCCCGCCATTGTGGGGATGTGACAACTGTCGCCCGTCGATGACTACCCGAGTTCGCATCTGCTTGCTACAGTTAGCACATCCCCCACGACTGAGAGCAGGTACTCCCATGGACACGATCCTCGAGCCCATCACCGACATCCAGGACCGCATCATCGAGGTCATCTCGAGCCTCAAGCAGCCGGTCTCCAACGCCGTCGGCACCGTCGTCGACTTCGTCGTCGAGCGCCGCAGCGACCTTCCGTCGGTCCCGTTCGCCGAGAAGCTCCCCACGCCGGCCGAGCTGATCGACAACCAGGCCAAGTTCGCCACCAAGGTGGTCAGCACCACCAAGACGGTCGCCGCGAGTGCCGCCAAGGCTGCCGCCCCGGTCACCGATCAGCTCCTCGACCGCTCGTCGGTGAAGGCCACCGTCAAGGCGGCCTGAACCAGCCAGATCGTTCGCAGCGGTTCCCCCCACCGCTGACGAACCGCCGACTCCGTCGCCCCCCCTCGGCGGAGCACGGCCCATCGACGGGAGGACCTCCGGGTCCTCCCGTCGGTCGTTTTCCGGAGCGGTCGTCCGACTCAGTCGCCCCGAGCGTCAGCCAGCCGGTCGGCGACCACCTCGGCGATCGCGAGCGACGCCGTCGCCGCGGGCGAGGGTGCGTTCAGGACATGGACGCAACGCGGTGACGTCGCGAACTCGAAGTCGTCGACGAGTCGTCCGTCGGAGCGCAGCGCCTGCGCCCGGATGCCCGGTGCTGCCGGTCGCAGCGACGCGGTGTCGAGGTCCGGCACCATGCGGCGGAGATCCTCGCCCACACGGTTCGTCGAACGCGACCGCACGGCTTCGGCCAGCCCGGTCCGCCAGTACCGGCGGGCCAGCCGCCACAACGCCCGATCGCGCAGCAGCTCGACGGCGTCACGAGCCACGGGCTGCCGGTCGTAGGCCTCGCGGCCGAGTGACAGCACCGCGGTCGGCCCGGCGTGGACCGCGCCGTCGATCGACCGGGTCAGGTGCACGCCGAGAAATGGCCACCGAACATCCGGGACCGGGTAGATCAGCGACCTCACCAGGTCGGCGGCGGGCGGGAGCACATCGAGGTAGTCGCCTCGGAACGGCACGATGTGCACGTCGGTGCGTGCGCCACACATGGCGGCGATCCGGTCGCTCTGCAGGCCGGCGCAGTTGACGAGCCACTCGGCGCGCACGCTGCCGCCGGACGTCTCGACCTGCACGGCGCCGCCGTCGACGGTGATGTCGTCGACCCGGTGACCGGTGAGCAGTGCACCGCCGGCCTCGACGAGCTCGTCGGCGAGCGAGCGGGCGACGGCCGGGAAGTCGGCGACGCCGGTGTCGAGGACGTGCAGGCCGGCGAGTCCCACAGCGTGGGGTTCGACTCGGGACACCTCGACACCCCGGAGCCGTTCGACGCGAACCCCGTTCGCTCGGGCCCGGCGCTCGAGCTCGTCGAGCGCCGGCAGTTCGGCCGGTCGGGTCGCAACGATCAGCTTTCCGCAGCGCCGGAACGCGAGCTCACGTTCCCGGCAGTGGTCCTCGATCAGCGCCCGGCCCCGGACGGCGAGCCGGGCCTTGTCGGACCCGGGCGCGTACGCGATGCCCGAGTGGGTGACGCCGGAGTTCCGCCCGCTCTGGTGACGCGCCGGCGCGGCCTCCTTGTCGAGCACGACGACGTCGGTGATGCCGAGGCGCTGTTGGACCGCACGCGCCGTCGCCAGGCCGACGAGACCGGCGCCGACGACCACCACCGAGGTCTCGGGTCGGGTCACCGGTCGCTCCGGTTCAGCGCCTGGGGGCGAGCACGTACGTCGTGACCCCGTCCTCGGTGGCCACCTTCTCGAGGCCCGCCACGGTCCGCAGGTCATCGAGGCTGTGGTACTCGTCGTCCTCGGTGTAGTCGACCCAGATCAGGCAGACGCGTTCCCCGCCGGCGACACGTCGGCCCAGCTCGCTGAGGTCGTTGGTCGCCTGATCGCTCTTGTACTCGTTGCGGCGTGGGCTGATCGCGGCCTCGATGCCCGACCGGTACAGGTCGGCGGAGTTGTTCGAGTAGCGCACGCAGTCCGCAGGCAGCGCGGCGATCGCCGGACTCTGCGAGGCGGCGACGGCTCGCGCCGCGTTGTACCCGCTGTCCGCGATCAACGAGTTCGCCGGGCCGAGCAGCGCCAGCGTCACCAGGACCTGCGCGCCCAACCACACGCCGACGATCGTCCAGCCCACGCCTCGTCCGCGAGCCCGCTCCAGGAAGGTGAGTTCGACCCAGCGCAGCAACAGCAGTGCCACCGGAATCATGCAGGGCGCGAGCAATCGGATGTCGAGGTCGTCGAACCCGACGATCGAACGGCTGACCACCATCAGCCCCATGAAGCCCGCCGTGAAGATCGTGAGCAGTCCCACCGGTCCGGACGCGGCGTCGAGGAGCCGCGGGGTGAACGGCTCGGGTCGCTCGGGCCGCTGGGTGCGCAGCACGCTGATGACGACCACGCCCACGATCACCACACCGAGCAGCGCGAGCGGCAGGTTCGGACCGGCCGGGATCGACGTGACGAATTTGGCGATGGTCCGGAACGCCGCGGCCACGTTCGCCGCCGGCCCGACCGACGACGGGAACCGGGGGCCCATCGCCGTGTCGGAGACCGAGAGGTTCCGCGCCATCCACGCGACGCTCGGGACGACCGCCGGGACGGCGTACCAGCAGAC
>CAJBIS010000365.1 GCA_903953195.1 uncultured Actinomycetes bacterium | reverse complement strand
GTGAACAACACGGGGTCGCCGTGCAGTCGGTGCGGTTCGACGGTGCCGAACGCGCCGTCGCGTCGCCTGCGGTGCTCGACGCCATCGACGCCGCCGACGTGGTGGTCATCGCACCGTCGAACCCCGTGGTCTCGATCGACCCGGTGCTCGCCGTGCCCGAGGTGCGCTCCGCCGTGATCCGCCGCCGCGACCACGTCGTCGCCGTCTGCCCGATCGTCGGCGGCGCCGCCCTCAAGGGGCCGGCCGATCGACTGCTGCGAGAACTGGGCCACGACGCATCGGCGGCGGGCATTGCGAGCTGGTACGCCCCGCTCGCTGGAACGCTCGTGATCGACACCGTCGACGCCGACCACGTCGCCGAGGTCGAGTCCGCCGGGATGCGCTGCGTCGTCACCGACACCGTCATGTCGACGCCCGGCGTCGGCGCATCACTGGCGCACGCGTGTCTCGACGCCGCGGGAGCGTCCGCGTGACGCCACTCGAGATCATCCCGGTCGAGGGCCTCGGCGAGATCACCCGAGGCACCGACCTGGCCGGACTCATCGCCGACGCCGTCGAGTTGCGGGACCACGACGCGGTGGTCGTCACCCAGAAGGTCGTCTCGAAGGCCGAGGGCGCGATCGAGGCCGTCGACCCGGACGACCCGCTCAGCCACAAGGCGATCGTCGAACGGGAGTCCGTCCGGATCCTCCGGCGACGCGGTGAGCTCATCATCAGCGAGACGACACACGGGTTCGTGTGCGCGAACGCAGGGATCGACCTGTCGAACGTCGAACGGGGCACCGCGGCGCTGCTCCCCGAGGACTCGGACCGGTCGGCACGGCGCATCCGTGACGGCATCACCGGGCGCACCGGCGTGCGCGTCGGCGTGATCGTGTCCGACACCTTCGGTCGACCGTGGCGCCGGGGCGTCACCGACGTCGCGATCGGCGCCGCAGGCCTGCGCGTCATCCAGGATCTGCGCGGCACCACCGATGCGTACGGCCGCGAGCTGCAGGTCACCGAGGTCGCCGTCGTCGACGAGATCGCCGCCGCCGCCGAGCTGGTCATGGGCAAGTCCACCGGGATCCCGGTGGCCGTGGTGCGCGGCCTCGATCCGACCCTGTTCACCGACGAGCCGGCATCGGTACGCACCGACCTGCTGCGCTCCCCCGCCGACGACCTGTTCCGCTGAGGGGCCGGCGCCCGGCGGTGTGCCCCGCCGAGGGACCGCCCGGTAGCGTCACGGCGTGGAACCGACCCCGCGCACCGTCGTCCTGACCGGCGGCAACACCGGCATCGGCTTCGAGACCGCGCTCGAGCTCGCACGGCGCGGCGACCGAATCGTGCTCGGCTGCCGCAACCAGACCAAGGCCGATGCCGCCGTCACCGAACTGCGCCACCGTTCGGGCAGCGACCGGGTGGAGTCGCGAACGCTCGATCTGGCCGACCTGGTCTCGGTCCGGGCGTTCGCCGAATCGCGCCGCGACCTCGACCGGAGCGACGTGCTCGGCAACAACGCGGGGCTCGTGCTCGACAACCGCCAGTGGACCGCACAGGGCATCGAGGCCACCGTCGGCACCAACCACGTG
>CAJBIS010000364.1 GCA_903953195.1 uncultured Actinomycetes bacterium | reverse complement strand
CGAGTCGTAGCGCTGCGTCCGGCGCACGAGTCGTAGCGCTGCGTCCGGCGCACGAGTCGTAGCGCTGCGTCCGGCGCACGAGTCGTCGCAGTGCGCCCGGCGCAGGAGTCGTGACCGTCAGTCCGTGTCGGGGTCGACGCGGACGTGGCGCAGGTGCACTGGCAGTTCCAGGTCGTCGGCCACGTCGACGTCTCCGGCGATGACCGCTCGCATCGTGTAGAAGTCGCGGATCACGCCGGGCTCGTGGACCCGGATGATGTCGTCCGGGCCCAGGTCGAGCGCGGCGAGCACGCCGTCGAGACCGGCGGCCCGGCCGGGCGGCGGCTGCTGGAGGGTGGCGCCGATCACGTCCTTGCGCGACAGCGCGAGCAGCAGCGGCCGACCGAGCGATCGGAACCGGTGCAGTGCCCGCAGCACCTGCACGGTCTGTGCCGGCGACTTGCCCAGGTCGGGACCCGGGTCGATCAGCACCTGCTCCGGCCGGACGCCGGCGGAGACGAGCACGTCGAGCCGCTGGGTCAGCGATGCCAGCCCGTCCTCGACCGGGTCGTCGGCGAGCTGTTCGGCGCGTAGGCGCACCTTCGGGGTCGCCCGGTTGTAGGTGAGCACCACCTGCACGCCGGTGTCACGCACCACGTCGACCATCGACGGGTCGCGCAGGCCCGACGGGTCGTTGACGATCGTCGCGCCCGCCTCGACCGCGGCGGCCGCCACCGGGGCGCGGTAGGTGTCGACCGAGATGTCCGGTCCGCCCGCACCGAACTCGGCGCGGCAGGCGCCGATGAGCGGGACCGACCGGGCGATCTCGTCAGCGACCGGGATCTCGGGCTGGTCGGTGCGCAGGGACTGGCCACCGATGTCGAGGATGACCGCTCCGGCGTCGAGGTGCCCGCGGGCCACCGCAACGACCGTCGCCGGGTCGACCACACCTCCCGAGAACGACTCCGGCGACGCGTTCAGCACGGCCATGAGGCGGGGCATCGGCACCGTCCCGATCACCGTCGGGAGCTGGGTTGCGTCCATGTCAGATCATCTCCAGTGCCTCGAGCGCCGACTCGGCGACACAGGACGCCGCATCCTCGACGGCGCGCGTCGCGCCGAACCGCTCGACGAGCGACAACACCGGAATCGGGCTCGGTATGTCCTCGCGGTCGCCGACGATCGCGACGGCCGGGACACCCAGGCCGGAGGCGAACTCGGCGACACCGCCGACCACCTTGCCGTCGAACGACTCGGCGTCGAGCGCGCCCTCGCCGGTGATGACCGCGTCGGCACCGTCGAGCGCGTCCTCGAGACCGACGTAGTCGGCCACCAGCTCGACGCCCGGCACAAGTTCCGCACCCACGCACGCGAGGCCGCCGGCCAGGCCGCCCGCCGCACCGCCGCCCTCGAGTTCCGACACGTCGACCCCGTAGTCGTCGACGTACACCTGGACCAGACGCTCGAGTCGCCGGGTCAACAGTTCGACCTGGGCAGGCGTCGCCCCCTTCTGCGGCGCGAACACCGCCGCGGCGTCGACGAACGTCGTCCGGACGTCGCAGGCCACGCTGATCCGCACGCCTCGGAGCCGAGGAGTCGGGTACAGCGCCCGGAGCGCGCCGAGGCCGCCGTCGGTCGTGGCCGACCCGCCGAGGCCGACGACGATCTCGCGGGCGCCGGCGTCGAGCGCGGCCGCGATCAACTCGCCGGTGCCGTACGTCGAGGCCGCCACGGCGTCCGTGTCGTCGCCGACGAGTGCCAACCCCGAGGCGCGGGCCATCTCGATGACCGCCCGGCGCGACTCGAGTCGCCAACCGGCGTCGACGGGATCGCCCAGCGGACCGGACACGGTGGTGACGCGGTTCGCGCCACCGAGCGCGTCGAGCGTTCCCTCGCCCCCGTCGGCCATCGGGAGCTCGATGACCTCGTGCCCGGCAGCTCGGAGCGGGCGGGCGATCGCGTCGGCCGCGGCGCGAGCGTCGAGTGTCCCTCGGAACTTGTCGGGAGCGACCACGACGCGCATCGGCTCAGCGTAGGGGCGCGACCCGGGGTGCGGCGCTCGTCGGAGCGGACCGTAGGGTGGAGCGGTGAGCTCCCCGCACGACGTCGACACCCCGGTGGTCATCGCGTCGAACCGCGGCCCCGTGTCGTACCGGCGACACGACGGCGAACTCACCGCGGTCCGCGGTGGCGGCGGGCTCGTGAGCGGACTGGCACCGTTGCTCGACAGCGGCCGGGCGACGTGGATCGCCACGGCACTCTCCGACGACGACCGTGCCGCGGCTGCGGCGTCGCTCCCGGCGGAGGACGGGCTGCCCGTCCACCTGCTCGACATTCCCGTCGACGAGTTCGAGGCGTTCTACGACGTGGTCGCCAACAGCTACCTGTGGTTCGTCCACCACGGGTTGTTCGACTCGACGCACACGCCGTCGTTCACCGACGAGTGGCACGACGCGTGGGGCGCGTACCGACGCGTCAACGCCGCGTTCGCCCACGCCGTGTGCGAGCACGCGCCGGCGGACTCGGTCGTCCTCGTGCAGGACTACCACCTGACGCTGCTGGCGCCGATCGTCGCCGCCGAGCGAGGCGACCTGCGTCTGGTCCACTTCCACCACACGCCGTTCGCCGGGCCCGACGGCCTTCGCATCCTCGAACCGGCCGCCCGCAGCGAGTTGCTCAGGGGCCTCGCCGCGCACCATGCGTGCGGGTTCCACATCCCGACCTGGGGCCACAACTTCACCCACTCCCAGCAGCGATGGGGGCCGCCCGACTCGACGAAGGTGTTCGCCTCATCGCTGAGCAGCGATCTCGACGACCTGCGACGGGTCGCCGCCTCGGCCGAGTGCGACGCCGCGCTCGCCGCGCTCGACGAACGGGTCGGCGACCGAGTGGTCGTCGCCCGCGTCGACCGGATGGAGTTGTCGAAGAACGTCGTCCGGGGCTTCCACGCCTACGACCACCTGCTCGAGCACCATCCGGACCTGCGCGGCCGCGTCGTGTTCGTCGCGCACTGCTATCCGTCGCGACTCGGCGTGCCTGCGTACCGCGCCTACCACGATGAGGTCATGGCCGCGGTCGAGCGCGTGAACGAACGGTGGGGCACCGACGACTGGCAACCCGTCCTCATGTCGGACGATGACGACTTCGCGGCATCGGTCGCCACCTTCCGTCGCTACGACGTGCTGCTCGTGAACCCGGTCCGTGACGGGTTGAACCTGGTCGCCAAGGAGGGTCCGGCGGTCAACGAACGCGACGGGCAGCTCGTCCTGTCGACCGAGGCCGGAGTGCACGCCGAACTCGAGGGCGCCGCCGATTCGATCCATCCGTTCGACATCGTCGCCACGAGCCGGGCGATCGCTGCGGCGATCGGCCGATCCGAGGGCGAACGGCGGGCCCGGGCGGAGGCACTCCGACGTGATGCGACCGCCCGCACACCGGCCGACTGGCTCGCCGACCAGCTCGCCGCCGCCGCCGACTGACCCGGCTGGGAACGAGAGCTAGCCGGCGACGAGCGTCGTCAGCAGGTCCCGGACGTCCTCGGGACCGGCGAGCACCACGTCGGCCCGGTCGGTGAGGACCGGCGGCGCCTCGGCGCCTCCCACGGCCACCCGGACGACCGGCCGACCCTCGGTGGCGAGCTCGTCGAGCGCGTCGAACGCCGGGAGGTCACCGAGGTCATCCCCGACGACGAGCACCGCGCCCGTGTGCGATGCGGCGAGCGACCGCAGCACCGTGCCCTTGTCGGCGGCGATCGGCGGGTGCAGCTCGACGCTCATCTTGGCATCCCGCACGAGCAGCCCCGACTGTTCGGCCTGCTCCGCGGCGAGCGCACGAACCGCCGGTTCGAGGTCCGGATGCTGGCGGTAGTGCAGGGTGATCGACAGGCCCTTGGGTTCGACCTCCATGCCGTCGACCCCGCTCCGGCGACAGCGTTCGGCCACGGCTGCGACCGATTCGCGCCACACGCCGGACGACGGATGATCACTGCGGCGACCACCGCGACGTGATTCGAGCCCGTAGAGACCGAACAGGCTCACGCCGTCGTCGGTGAAGAACTGCTCGAGGAACGAAACGGGACGCCCCGAGAGCACGGCGACCTCACCCACCAGCGGCGCGAGCTCCGCCAGGAGCAACGGGGCGCCGTCGAGCGGACGTGCCGTCGCGGGATCGTCGACGATCGGCGAGAGCGTGCCGTCGAAGTCGACGGCGACGACGACATCGCCGCGGTGGTCGAGGACGGGGCGGAGCAGGTCCTCGAGGTCCACGGAGCGGACCGACTCAGCCCGAGGTGCTGGAGCTGCCGGAACCCGACGATCCGGAGCCGGACGACCCCGAGCCCGACGAACCGCTGCCGCTCGACGAGGACCCGGTCGAACCCGAGCCTGACGAACCGGTCGAGCCCGAGCCGGTCGAACCCGAGCCGGTCGAACCCGAGCCCGAGGAGCCGCTGCCACTCGACGAGGACCCGGTCGAGCCCGACGTCCCGCTGGAACCCGACGAGCCACTCGAGCCCGAGCCACTCGAGCCCGACGTGCCGCTCGAACCGGAACCCGATGTGCTCGATGAGGCGCCCACGATGGTGGCGATCTCCGGGCCGGCGATCACGACGACACCGGCGTCACTCGGCTGGTTCTTGGCCAGCTCCGCGCCGTTGGGCAGGGCCTGCACCTGCGACGAGT
>CAJBIS010000363.1 GCA_903953195.1 uncultured Actinomycetes bacterium | reverse complement strand
GACACCCTCGTCACGACCGCCTCGTCACGACACCCTCGTCACGCCACCCTCATCACGACGCCACGGCTCCGGCCGCGTCGGCCTGTCGCCGCTCAGACGGCCTGTCGCCGCTCAGACGGTGTGCGGCACACCGAGGCCGGCGGCCAGGTCGCGACGTGCCAGCTGAGCGAGCGGGAGCTCGACACCGAGTGACTCGGCCAGACCGAGCGCGAGATCCAGGTCCTTCTCGCCCAGGTTCCGGACGTGGCTCATGGTGTCGTACCAGTCGTCGCCCGGGACCATGGCGTCGGTCGTCGTGCGCAGCATGATCGATCCGGGACCACCGGTCACCGAGTCGGAGTGTCGGACGACCCGTCCGATCCCGGACAGGTCGATCCCGGCGGCCTCGGCCAGTGACTGCGCCTCGGCCGCGGCGGTGAAGGCCACGAAGTGGAGCAGGTTCCGGGCGAGTTTCGCCGTCGTGCCGGCGCCGGCGTCACCGAAGCGGATCACCAGGTCGGCCATGTGGCCGAACGGCTCACGGACCAGGGCGAGCGCGTCCTCGTCACCGCCCACCATGATCGCCAGTCGTCCGTCGGCGGCGCCGATGAATCCGCCGGACACCGGTGCGTCGAGCAGGTGGAGCCCGCGTTCCCGTGCTGCCGCGGCGAGTTCCTGCGCCGTGGCGACCTCGATGGTCGAGTGGATGCTGATCACGCCACCGGGCGCCATGGAGTCGAACAGTTCGGCGGTGACGTCGCGGACCTGGGCGTCGCTCAGCACCATGACCGACACGCCGGTGCAGCGCCGGCCGACGTCGCCGGTGGTCGTCGCGGCCTCGGCGCCGGCGGCGACGAGTGTGGCGACGACGTCGTCGCGCAGGTCGCGCACGATCAGTCCGCCGTCGCGGGTCGCGAGTCGTGTGGCCATCGGCGCTCCGATGTTGCCGAGTCCGATGAATCCGTAGGGGCCGTCGAGCGGCGTCGCCGCGCTCATGACCCGACCGGCCAGATCGGTGCGGGTGCCTCGCCGAAGCGGTAGTGGCCCGGAAGATCCTGCTTCAGACTGCGTTCCATGCGGGCGGTCATCCCGGCCGACAGGGTGCCGTCGCCCATCATCTCGAGGAACAGCGCCGTGGCGTTGCCGAAGTCGAAGAAGTCGCGCTGCCATGCCCACTGGAAGTTGCCGGCGTACCCGAACCAGCTGCCGCCGATGCCGCCGACCTCGTACGTCCCACCGCCGGGGCGGGGCGCGTCGGCGACCTGCTTCCACAGGCCGAGCACCTGCCCCTTGCGGTCGTCGATCAGCACCTCCATGTACGGGTAGCTCCAACCGTCCAGGCCGCCCATCTCGAGGCCGAGCGCGACGTCGCGGATCTCGTCGCGGCCCACCGCCATGAAGTCCTCGTTGGGGCCGAAGTTCCAGCCGTACGTGGCGTCCTCGACGTAGAGGTCGGCCAGCGGCCGCCAGTCGCCGATCGCCTCGCACGCCCGGTTGGCGTCCAGCCATCGCTGGACCATCTGGTCCAGTTCGTCACGGTCGAATCCCATGGTCACTCCTCGATGATGGTCAGTGCGTGGGTGGGGCAGAACTTCACGGCCAGCTCGACGGCGGCGCGCACGTCGTCGTCCGGCGTCGCCGAGTGCACGGTGAGCGCTCCCGCCTTCGAGACCGAGAACACGGTGGGCGCCTCGGACTCGCAGACGCCGTGGCCCTGGCAGAGGTCCTCGTCGACGACGATGCGCCACGTCATGTGCCGACTCCGGTGCGCGGGGTCCAACGCACCCGGCAGGGCTGGGCGAGCTGCACGACCATCTTCGAGTGGTCGGTGCGGTACGACTCCGGGTCCTGGGCGAGCTCGAAGCGGAAGCGCGTGAGCAGCACGGCGAAGATCGCCTTGAGCTGCATCATGGCGAACGCGGCGCCGACGCAACGGTGGCGACCGGCGCCGAACGGGATCCAGTCCCACGGGTTCGCCAGGTCCTCGGCTCGCGGGTCCAGGTAGCGCCCGAGGTCGAACGACTCCGGGTCGGCGAAGGCCTCCGGTGAACGGTTCGACACCGCCGGGGTGGCGCCGACGAGGTCGCCGGCAGGGATGCGGAATCCGCCGACCTCGACGTCGACCTGTGCGACCCGGAGCAGCAGGATCAACGGAGGGTGCAGGCGCAGCGCCTCCTTGATCGCGGACTCGAGGTGCGGCATCTCGCGCAGCGACTGGTAGGTGAGGTCGAGACCCTGGTCGGCGCTGTCGGCGGCGAGGTCGTCGAGTTCGGCGACCACGGCCGCGAGCTGCTCGGGGTGCCGCAGGAGTTCGAGCAGTGTCCACGACGCGGTGGTCGACGTGGTGTGGTGGCCGGCGAACATCATCGAGATGAAGATGCCGGTCACGATGTCCGGGCCGAACTGCAGCGAGCCGTCGTCGTTGCGGATCGACATGAGCACGTCGAGCAGGTCGCGGTCCTCCGCATCAGGTGGTTCGGCCGCGGCGCGTTCGTCCATGACGGCCTCGACGAGTTCGACGAGCTCGGCCCGGGCCCGGTCACGCTGGTGGAACGACTCGATGTCCGCGTACGGGTCGACGAAGGCGAGGGCGTCGGTGCCCCGCTCGAGGTCGTGGTAGAGCCGGGCGAACCGCTCGTCGAGCGAGTCTCGGAACTTGCGACCGATCAGACACGACGAGGACGTGTAGATCGTGAGCTCGGCGAAGAAGTCGAGCAGGTCGATCTCGCCGCCGGGCCCGGCAGCCTCGTCGGGGCCCCCGGTCCAGGGTGCGACCATGGCGTCGACCTCGCGGGCGATCGTCTCGGCGTGACCGCGCATGTAGCGGTCACGCAGCGCCTGGTTGTGGAGCATCTCGCGCCGCCGCTCGGGGCTGGCGTCGAAGACGACGCCCTCACCGAAGATGGGCTTCATGAAGGGGTAGGCCTCGGCCTGGTCGAGCTCCTCCTCGGGTGCCCGGAAGTACCACTCGTTGGCCTCGGCGCCCGTCACCACGACCACCCGGCGGCCGGCGAGGTCGAAACTGCCAACTGGTCCGCACTCCGAGCGGATCCGTTCGAGCAGCGCCACCGGGTCGGTGCGCAGTTCGCCCAGGTGGCCGCCGTCGTCGAGGCGCCCCGACACCTCGGGGATCGCCCCGGTGGTCTCCGTGGCACTCATTCGCCGGCTCCGTCGTCGGTGCGGGGCCGTCGGACCGGCGCCTCGGGCACCACCTCGACGAGCGTCAGATGCGTGCCCGCCGGCTGCGTGGCGACGGCCACGACGGCGTTGGCGACGCCCTCGGGGGCCAGGTAGCCGCTGTGGCGCACCAGCCCCCAGCGCTTCCACTCGTCGAGCACCACACCGAGCGCATCCGGGTCCCAGTCCATGCCCATGCCCGTGAGCGTCGGCCCGGGGCGCACGATCGAGGCCCGTACGCCGGTGCCCTCGAGTTCCATCTGCATCGCCCGGGCCAGGCCCTCGAGGCCCCACTTGGCGGCGACGTACGACGACATCATCGGGCGGGGCGCGCGCACCACGTCCGAACTGACGATCACGACGTCACCGCGTCGGCGATCCACCATCGGCGGGGTGAGCGCGTGGATGAGGCGCTGGGCGCCGAGCAGGTTCACCTCGACCTGGGTGGCGAAGTCGTCGGGGTCGGTCTCGTGCGCCCGTTGGGGGAGGACGTCGCCGGCGCACGAGACGAGGATCTCCACGCCGCCGGTGAGCGCCGTGCACTCGTCGGCGAACGCCGCGATCGCCGCACGATCCCGCAGGTCGAGCGCCGCGGCATCCGCGCGTGCGCCGGCGGCGCGCAGTTCGGCGACCGTCGACTCGAGTCGCTCGACCCGCCGCGCGCCCAGGACGACGTGGTGGCCGAGCTCGGCGAACCGCCGGGCCGCCGCCTCGCCGATGCCCGATGACGCGCCGGTGACGACGACCGGGCGATCCGAGGCCGGCAGGTCACTCATCGGGGCACCACCGTGGTCGGCAGGTGGGCGAAGCCGCGGACGTTGATCGAGTGGAACCGGACGGCCGCGTCGGCGTCGACGGTGTAACGCTGCACACGACGGCCGAGTTCCTCGAGGCACACGCGTGCTTCGAGGCGGGCCAGTGACGCGCCGAGACAGAAGTGGCGCCCGACGCCGAAGCTGACCATCCCGGACGCGTCGCGGCCCAGGTCGTAGCGGTCCGGGTCGTCGAACACGGCGGCGTCGCGGTTGGCCGAGCCGACCAGCAGCAGTGCGGTGTCGCCCGCGTGCATCGTGGTGCCGTGCAGCTCGACGTCCTCGGTGACGAGCCGGGTCAGCATCTGCGTCGAGGCGTCGTAGCGGAGCGTCTCCTCGACCCAGCCGTCGACGTTGCCCGCGCCCGGCTCGGCGCCGAGCCCGATGGCCTGCTGGTCCGGGTTGCGCCATCCCCAGTACCAGGCGTTCGCGAGCAACTTGGTCGTGGTCTCGTTCCCGGCGACGACCATCAGGAACAGGAACGCCGTGATCTCGTCGTCGGTGAGGTGGTCGCCGTCGATCTCGGCGTCGAGCAGCGCCGAGGTCAGGTCGTCGGTCGGACGCGCCCGCCGCTCGGCAATCATGTCGGCGTAGTAGCCGACCAGGGTGAGCGCCGCCTCGACACCGGCGGGTGGCACGTCCTGCATGCCCTCCTCGCGGTGCACCAGCAGGTCGGCGAGTCGTCGCAGTTCGGTGCGGTCCGACCTCGGCACGCCGATCAGTTCCGAGATCACGTCCATCGGCAGGAGTCCGGCGAGGTCACCCACGAAGTCGAAGGTGCTCGCCTCCATCGCCGGCTCGAGGTGCTCCAGCGTGATGCGACGGATCTGATCCTCCATCTCGAGGACCCGGCGCGGCGTGAAGCCGCGTGAGACGAGCGCCCGCATCCTGGTGTGGCGGGGCGGATCCATCGCGAGGAACGACATGGTGCGGTGCGCGTGCGGCCCGGATGCGGCCGGGTCGAGGCTCACGCCGTGGCTGTTCGAGAACCGGGTCGTGTCGCGGAACGCCGCAGTGACGTCGGCGTGTCGTGACAGTGCCCAGAACCCGAGCTCGTCGTTGCGGTACACCGGCGCCTCGTCGCGCAGGCGGGCATACGTCGGGTACGGATCCTCGTGGATCTCGTAGTCGTACGGGTTGTACCGCAGCGGGGTGTCGGTCCCGGTGCCGGTCTCGGTGATGGTCACGAGGAGCTCCTGGCGTTGGTCGGGCGGATCGGTCGGGGCGGCCGGGGTGTGCGCGCGAGCACGAGGCGGGCGACGGTGGCGAGCTGGGCGGGAACGTCGTCGTAGTCGAGGTGGCCCATGCCCGCCTGCACCATGGCACCGGAGAACGCGAGTCCGAGGGCGGCGATGCGTTCCTCGTCGGCGTCGTCGCCGAGTGCCCGGCCCAGCCGGGCGGCGATGTCGGCACCGATGGCGTCGCGCAGCACCCGGACCTCGGGGTCGGAGGCGAGCATGGAGACGGTGCACGCGGCGGCGAGCTCGGGTTCGTCGGTGACGAGGAGTGCCACGGCGCCCAGGGCGGCACCGGCACGCTCGGCGGGGCCGCCCGCGCCGTCGAGGGGCGGGGGAGCGAGCTGCTGCAGCCGTTGCCAGAACACCTCGGTGACCAGGTGTTCCTTCGAGGCGAAGTAGGTGTACGCCGTGGCCGGTGCGACGCCGGCCCGGGCGGCGACGCGGCGGACGGTGAGTGTCGAGGCCGGGTGCTCACGCAACTCGACGACCGTCGCGTCGACGAGTCGGGTCACCGTGTCGGCCTGACGCTCGCTCAGGTGTCGCCGTGGACTGAGGGTCGTACTGGACATCTGTCCAGACAGTAGTCCGATCCGTCACGGGGGCGCACGCGTGCATCGCTCCGTTCCACCGGACATGCTGCATCGGCGACGAATCGCAGCAGCGAACAGCAGCGAACAGCATCGAACAGCAGCGAACAGGGCGGAGACGGGTGTGGCCACAGGACGGACACTGGAGGACCTCGATCGACTCGAGCTGGCGGCGCTCGCACGCGAGTACCTGCTCG
>CAJBIS010000362.1 GCA_903953195.1 uncultured Actinomycetes bacterium | reverse complement strand
GGGAGTGGGGCTCGCCGGTGCCGACCCCGTGATTCCCGGGGGTTGGCTCCGGTCAGGAGCCGTCGTCGAGGCCGAGCACCCGGCGGGCGTTGTCGCGCAGGAACAGTGGCCAGACCTCGTCGCGGAACGGCACGTTCGGGAGCTCCGTCATGATGCGCTCGTAGGTCAGCCCGGCGGGGAAGTACCCGGCGTAGATGATCTTCTGCGCGCCGCGCGTGTTGGCGTAGTCGATGATCGCCTGCGGGTAGTGCTTCGGGGCGAAGGCCGAGGTGGAGTAGTGGAGGTTCGGCCACTTGAGCATCAGCTTCACGGCCAGGTCCTCCCACGGTTCGGCACCGTGGCGCATCACGATCGTGAGCTCGGGAAAGAACCAGCAGACCTCGTCGAGGTACTCGACCTTCTGCGGTTCGAGCGGGACGCGCGGGCCCGGGACGCCGACGGTGATGAAGATCGGCAACCCGAGCTCCACGGCGGTCGCATAGATCGGGTAGTAGGGCGCCGCGTTGATCGGCGTGCGGTACCCGGACGGGAACGTGCTGAGCGCCACGAGCCCGAACTCGTCGTGGAACTGCTTGATGCGGCGGATCTCGTCCATGCCGCGGCGCGGGTCGACCTCGAGCGCCGGGAGGAACCGGTCCGGATGATCGCGCACGGCGCGTCGGGGCTCGTCACGGGTCTCGTTGCCGACGTTCGTCATGCCCTGCGCGACCCCGAAACGGTCCATCGTGTAGAGCGTCACGCCGACCGGGTCGACGTCGGCGTCGATCTCGGCCGGAATGTCCTTGAACATGTACTGGGCCGGCATCTTGAACGTCCCGCTCTCCTCGTCACGGAGGTCGGGGGCGAGGAACTTGTAGATCTCGCGCCGGTCCTGGCTCGGGAAGCCGATCATCGTGTCGATGATCGGGATGTCGGTCGGCATCGCCATGCGCCGATGCTACGTGGTGGTGGCCGTCGGCTCGAAGGTGCGCCGTTGGCCCCGGCGGGTCGGTCCGGGCAGGCTGGTGGGGTGGCGAACTGGTTCCAGCGGATTCTGCGTCTCGGCGAGCGGACCAGCGGCTTCCCGCCGTCGGCGAACGGGGCGTCGTCGTTCCACCTGCTGTGGGATCTACCGGGCGCCTTCCGATCGGTCGAGGTCGACCTCGAGGTGCTCGTGGCGCCGGCGGTGCCACAGCTCTACTTCTGGGCGCTCCAGGTCGATTTCGCCGACGACTCCGGCCAGCACCTCGGTGGCGCGCACCTGGGTCTGCAGTGGCATCCGGGGCACCCCGGCTCCACGGCGGTGAACTGGGGCGGGTACGACCGCCTCGGGCGGGTGCTCGCCGGATCCGAGTCGGCACTGCGCTCGGCGGTCGGCAACGAGAACACCCGCGACCTCGCGTGGCGCGCCGGCGAGCCGTACCGACTCCGAGTCGAGCAGGGGCGCGATCCGGGCACGTGGGACGGCGTCGTCGCAGCACCGGACGGGACGGTCACGACGATCCGCACGCTCGCCGTGCCCGGCGCCACGTACGCGCGTGGGGCGTCGGTGTGGTCCGAGGTGTTCGCCCGCTGTGACGCGCCCGGTGTGGCGGTGCGGTGGTCGCGTCCGCGGGCCACGACGCTCGAGGGCGTGACGATGACGCCGCCGACGTACGCCACGTCGTTCCAGCGGCACGAGGACGGCGGGTGCGCGAACACCGACTCGGTGCCGGACGGGTTCGGCGTGCTCCAGATGACGTCGACGCCGCGGACCGCCGTGCCGGGAGACCGCCTGGTTGTGCCATCCTGAGACGGTGGGGTGCGAATCGCACGCCGCCGAAGCGCCGGGAGAGGGAGCTCGATGTCGAGGAAGGGCGAGGAGTCACGAGAGCTGATCGTGGCGACCGCGTGGGAGATGGTCGACGAACTCGGCGTGGAACAGCTGCTCGCCGGTGTGTCGATGCGGAACATCGCCGATCGGATGGGCCTGTCGCCGTCGACGGTGAGCTACCACTTCGCCGGACCCGAGGATCTGGCCCGCGGGATGATCGAGTCGATGATCGCCTCGATCGACCTGACTCCGCTCGAGGCGCTCGTCGAGATCATGGGGACGATCGACAGCGACATGGAGCTGGTCGACATGGTGCGCACCTCGACGCAGGCCGACTGGGACGCGCTCACCGCCGGTCGGTCGGTCGACTTCGAGCGTCGGCTCATGCGGGTGCTGGCCGCGACCGGTTCCCACGAGGCCGGCGCCGAGCTCGCCGCCACGTTGCGCGACCGCATCTGGGGTCGGTACCTCCCGCCGTTCACGGCGCTGATCGACGCCGTGTGCGACCGGTTCGACCGACACTTCGCGGAGCCGTTCACGAGCCTCGACATGGCTCGGTCGATGACCGCGATGGTCGAGCGACTGTTCCACCAGTGGATCGTCGACCCCGACGGGGTGCGTCCCGATCTCGCCGCCGACGCCGTGGTGGCGATGGCCAGCGCGTTGATGCTGCCCAATCACCACGAGGTGCACATCTCGGAGCTCGACGTCGCGTTCGTCGACCCCGGGGCGCCGTCGCCGGACCCCGATGACGTCGACCGACGGCGCGTGATCGCCGTCGCCGCCCACGGACTCTTCTCGGTGCCGCTCGGGGATGTGACCCTCACGCAGATCGCCCGCGCCTCGGACTCCGACCCCAGGTCGCTCGTCGAGCTGTTCGGCTCGGTGTCGCGCGTCGCGGCGGTGTCGTTCGTCCGCTGGATGCCGGAGCTGCGGGCGACGCTCGAGCGGCGACGCGGCGGCGACGCCCAGGTCGGGCTCGCCGACTACCTCTGTGAGCTGGTCCGTGCGGCGCGGTCCGATCCGTTCGTCGCGGCCGCGCTGGTGGCTGAGCGCGGCGACCTGGACCGGGTGCGGCGTGACGACATCCGGGCGCTCGTGCCGATCGAGCGCGGCGTGCTCAGCTCGCTCGAGACGGTTCGGCCGGGGCTCTCCGATGGCGAGCGGTGTGACCTCTCGACGCTGTTGGCGGACACGACGCTGGCGTACGCGCTGAGCCGGCCGACGGCCGCGCCACACCGTGTCGCGGAGCTGGTGCTGCGCCTGGTCCCCATGGTCTGAGTCCGCCCGGGACGTGACTTTCGCACAGTCGTTCAGTTCCGGGAGCGGATTCCGTCAACGGAGGGTGAACAGATTCGGTCGGTGCTTTACCCGCTGACCGGCCCTCGGTATCAATGTCCGCTGAGGAAGGAAGCGCATGCTCGCCCCATCGCCTGCGTGCCCGACCTTGGTGCCGGACCCCGGGACGCTTGCGTCCCGGGGTCCGTGCGCGTGACGGGGTCCACTACGGTCGATCGCCGATGGAGACCCTGCAGACGTTCCAGTTCGCCGACATCTGGGAGGCGGTCGTCGACCGGGTCGCCGAGCGCGAGGCGCTCGTCGTCGGGGATCGCCGGTTGACCTACGGCCAGCTCGAGGAGCGGGCCAACCGGCTGGCGCACGTGCTGGGGGACGCCGGCGTCGGCGCCGGCGACTTCGTCGGATGCCACCTCACGAACTCGTCGGAGTATCTCGAGACGCTGCTGGCGTGCTGGAAGCTCCGCGCCGTGCCCGTGAACGTCAACTTCCGGTACACCGCCGCGGAACTGGCACACCTGTACCTCGACGCCGGACTGGTGGCGACGGTGGTCGACCGGTCGTTCGTCCCGCGCGTCGCCGCCATCGTCGACGACCTCCCCGAGCTGCGGCTCGCGCTGGTGGTGGACGACGGCAGCGACCCGGTGGACCTGTCCCTGCTGCCGGGCGGCGCGGACTTCGACGAGTCGATCGCTGCGGCGAGTCCGGATCGTCCGCGGGTGGCCGACCGGAGTGACGACGATCTCTACGTCATCTACACGGGCGGGACGACGGGTCTGCCGAAGGGTGTCGTCTGGCGCATGGGGGACGCGTTCTTCGGCTGTCTCGGCGGTGGCGACCCGATGCGCATGAGCGGCCCGGTGACCGAACCCGCCGAGTTGCTCGATCGGATCGTCGACTTCGAGTTCACCTTCTATGCGCTCGCACCGCTCATGCACGCGGCGGCCCAGTGGGTGTCGTTCATGTGGTTCTTCTGCGGCGCCCGTGTCGTGCTGGACCGTGGTCCGTTCGACCCCGGTCGGGTGTGGCGGACCATCGGTGCCGAGCACGTGTCGACGACCACCGTCGTGGGCGACGCGATGGCCCGGCCGTTGTGTGACGACTGGGACGCCAACGGGCCCTACGAGGTGAGTTCGCTGTTCGCGTTCTCGAACGGCGGCGCACCGCTCGCCGCGGCCACGAAGGATCGGATCCAGGCGATCCTGCCGAACGTCGTGCTGACCGACGGCTTCGGATCGTCCGAGACCGGCATCCAGGGGAGTTCGCGTCTCGAGCCGGGTCGCCGGAGTGCCGGCACGGCCCGGTTCGACAGCGTCGCCGACGGCACGGTCGTGCTCGATGACGACCTCCGCCCCGTCGAGCCCGGCAGTGGCGTCATCGGTCGGGTCGGCCAGTCGGGGTACCTCCCGCTCCGCTACCACAACGCCCCGGAGCGGACTGCCGAGACCTTCGTCGAGATCGACGGTCGGCGCTACGTGCTCAACGGTGACATGGCGACCGTCGAGGCGGACGGATCGGTCGTGCTGCTGGGTCGCGGGTCGGTGAGCATCAACACCGGCGGCGAGAAGGTGTTCCCCGAGGAGGTCGAGGGCGTGCTCAAGGGGCACCCCGGCGTGTACGACGTCGTCGTCGTGGGCGTGCCCCACGAACGCTGGGGCGAGCAGGTCACGGCCGTCGTCCAGCCCGTCGACGGGGTCACCCCGGAACTCGACGACCTCGCGGCGTTCGCCCGGGAGCAGCTCGCGGGCTACAAGGTGCCGCGCGGGCTCGTCATCGTCGAGCACATCGAACGGTCTCCCGCCGGCAAGGCGGACTACCGCTGGGCGCGCGCCGCCGCGGAGCGCGGACCGGCGGACGCCTGATCGGGCTGACTGATCGGGCTGGCTGATCGGGCTGGCCGATCGGACCGATCGACGCTGCG
>CAJBIS010000361.1 GCA_903953195.1 uncultured Actinomycetes bacterium | reverse complement strand
CGGGATCGCTCCCGAGTAGGCGCGGGCGTTCTCGAGATGGATCCCAATGTCGGGATCGCCGATGAAGCCGAGTTCGACTGCTCGTTCGATGTGGCGAACGAACGCCCCGTGAAGAGCAGAATCCATGGGGGAGTGTGACTCGACGCTCACCGTGAGGACTCAACCCGTCGTTCAGGGTTGAGGTCCGATCAAGCCGGTCGAACCACCACTCGACGGCGAGGTTCCTCGCCTTCCGAGGTGGAGACGACGCCATCGAGTTCGCCGATGGTGTCGTGCACGATCTTGCGATCACTGCTGGACATCGGCTCGAAGGGAATCGAACGATCCTCGTCGCGTGCCCGCTCCGCCGTCTCCGTGACGAACTTGGCGAGTGCCTCGCGGCGCGACTCACGAACGCCGGCCACGTCGACGACAACCTTGCCGTATTCACGATCATCGGCGGCTCGCTGAACGACATGCCGAGCGATCTCCTGGAGCGCGTCCAGAGTGTTGAGTCCCGGGCCGATGAGCAGACCGACCTCACTTCCGTCGACATCGATCTTGAGGATGTTCTCGTCATCCAACGTGGCCGAAACCGTGGTCTCGAGTCCGATCGCGTCGGACAACCCCTCGAAGAACTCGGTGACGACCGACTCCTGCTCCGCTGCTTCCATCATGGTCCGCTCCTTGCGTGACTGATTCCTGTCGTTTCGTTCCTTGGCCGCCGGCTGACGGTCCCCAGATGACTGACCATCACCGGAACCGCCCTCTGACTTCTTGCGCCGCGGCTTCGCATCGCCATCCGCCTTCTTGCGCTGACGCTCCTGCTTCGGGCGCGGCTGCCGCGGCGCGATCCGGGCCTTCACCCGGGCCTCACCCCGAACACGGCCGAAGAGGCCTGGCTTCGGCTCCTCGAGTACCTCGAACTCCGCCTCGGCCTCATCGACGCCGAGCTGGTCGAGCGCGCGCTCCTTGGCCTCATCCACGGTCTTTGCAGTGACCTCAACCCATTCCACGATCGTTCCTCAATTCTGTCGTCGCTTCGCAGTTCACGCCGTCACGACCCGCTCTTGCGGGGCGTGCCGGAGCGTCTCGAACTCCCCGAACCGGACTTCCGGCCCGCAGAGTTCTGTTTCGCCTTCTGGCTCTTCTGACTCGAGCCGGCCTTCGGGGCCTTGTCCGGAGTTCGTTCGATCTCCTTCTTGGCCTTGGCCGACGACTTGGTGCTGCTCGAGTCGTCCTCGGTCACCTTCTCCTTCGATTTGGCATCGATGACCTGCGGCTCGTGTTCCTTCCGATAGATCGATCGGGTGATGTATGCGTTGGTCCCGATTCGACAGAAGTTCTGTGTGCACCAGTAGAGCGCCAGGCCGGCCGGGAAGCCGAACGAGAACACGGGCAGGAAGAACGGCATGACCTTCATGATCATCTGCTGCTGCGGATTCGCCGATGCTGCTGACTTGTTTCGAGCCTGCAGCTGACGGTTCTGGTAGATGCCGGTCACGAGCATGATCAACAACAGAGCGAAGTACGGCAGCGCCAGCAGCAGGCCGGACTTCAGCGCCTGGCTGGCGGAGAGCGCCAGATCCATGCCCAGGAACTTCATCGTGTTGGTCGAGATCAACGAGTCGTAGAGATTGGTCCCCGGATTGAGATGCTCCGGCCGGAACACCTGCTGCTCGTAGATCCATGGGGTCAACGTCTCGCCGGTCTGGATCTGGCCGGCGATGTGGCCGATGCCGCTGCCGACACCGCCAACGCGGTTCGTGAGACCTCGGAGCAGCTGGTACATGATGATGAACACCGGCATCTGAGCGAGCACCGGCAGGCATCCACCGAGGGGATTGATCGAGTTCTCCCGGTAGAACTTCATGAGCTCTTCGTTGAGCTTCTCTCGGTCGTCCTTGTACTTGGTCTGAATCCGCTTCATCTCCGGCTGGAGGCGCTGCATCTGCAACATCGACCGGGTGCTCTTCACGGTGAGAGGCGTGATCAACACCATCACCAGCACGGTGAGCAGCATGATCGACAGCCCGTAGCTCGGGATCAACGTGTAGAAGAAGTTGAGGATCGATCCAACCAGATCGAAGAATCCTTCGAACATCAGGACACCTTCCGTTCTGAACGTTCCGGCACCGGGTCGTAGCCCTCGGTCCCCCAGGGGTGACAACGGAGCAGCCGCCGAGCAGCGAGCCATGAGCCGCGGAGCGCACCGTGCGTCTCGAGTGCCTCCATGGCATACGTCGAGCAGCTCGGAACGTGCCGGCACGGCGACGGCCGGCCCGATGCCGCCATCTGGTACAGCCTCACTCCGCCGATCAACGGCCGTGCTGCGAACGATGGCAAATCATCACTCGTAGTGGTTACCTCACCCGATGATTCCGGGGTGGTCGAGCGAGCGTGATCACGCTCCGTGTCAGTCACCGGACATTCCCACGAGATCGGGATGCGAGTTCCGACAACGAGGTGCGCACTGCGGCGTCGAGCTCGACGAACTCTGCCGAGCGGGCATCCGGCCGCACCACGACCAGGTACCAGCCGGGACCGGCATCGCCACCGGCCACGACACCCCGGAAGATCTGGCGCAGCTGCCGACGCAGCCGATTGCGGACAACAGCGCTACCGACCCGGCGTGAGACGGCGAAGGCGACACCGACTCCGTGGTCCGGCGGTGGAGGCGGCCCATCCGACCGGACGACAGTGAACCAACGTGTGCGCGCCCGATCCCGAGATCGGGAGAACGATTCGAACGTGGCACGGGAGGTGACCCGATGAATCAAGCGGAGAGCCGGAGCCGGCCCTTGCGGCGCCGATTCTTGATGATGGACCGACCCGCCCGGGTCGACATCCGATGCCGGAAACCGTGCTTCCGAGCACGACGGCGAGTGTTTGGCTGATACGTCCGCTTCACGACAACTCCAGGTCAGATGAGTTCGAATCCCGTGGCGCGATGACGTCAGCGCCACCACCAGACCGGCACAGCGGCAGGATCAGAGAGTCCGGTCGGGTCGGGCCTGATCACGATAGTCCCGGGTGCTGACGAACTTCCAGTTTCCCCTCGAGACGACCAGCTGTTCGAACAACATCCGGATCCCACCGACCACCCGCATTCCACCACTGAGCGTGATGATTCCCCCGCCGTTGGTGGTGTGACTCGGTTCACGACGCCGTTTGCGGTGATGTCGGGAGCCGGTTAGCGTCCGTCCGGGATCCGGCTCCAGTACAGGGATCTCGCGACTTTTCCACAAGGCAGGAGTGACTCCCGCCATTTTCCACAGTTGTGGACTCAACTGTGGATGGATCGTGAGCGCAGCCCGGCCGGAACGGACGACGACGGTGTGACAAGGACGGGTCGGTGACATCCGACGGAATGGACATCTGGGAGGCCGTGTCATCGGTTCTCGCCGGACAACTCAAACCCGCAGTGTGGAGCTCGACGTTCGCCGACGTACAGGTCGGCGAACTCGTCGATGACGTCCTGACCCTGACGGTCCCCAGCCAGATTGCCCGGCAGCGGATTGAACGCAGCTACCTGGGCATGATGGAGGCGGCGCTCGAGGACACCGGGTACCCCGAGCTCTCCTTCGTGATCGAGGTCGAGATCGACGAGGAGCGGCCAGATGCCGACCTCCACGACGTCGGCGACGCAGCCACCGTCGCGCTCAGCGATGACAGCGGTGCCGACCCGGCCGGCGGTGGATCGCCGGTCGATCCGCCTCGGCCATCGAACAACCGCCTGACCTTCGATTCGTTCGTGATCGGCCCCTCCAACCGGTTCGCCCACGCGGCGGCACTCTCCGTGGCCGAAACACCGGCCCGTAGCTACAACCCACTGTTCGTCTACGGCAGCGCCGGACTGGGGAAGACCCACCTGCTGCAGGCGATCGCCCAGTACATCCGGGAGAACTACCCCGGGTATCAGGTCCGGTACATCTCGACCGAGACCCTCCTCAACGAGTTCCTGATCGCGATCCGGAACAACACGCAGCCGGAGTTCAAGCGTCGTTACCGGGAGATCGACGTGCTGCTGGTCGACGACATCCAGTTCATCGAGGGCAAGGAGCAGCTCCAGGAGGAGTTCTTCCACACGTTCAACACCCTCCACGACGCCCAACGCCAGATCGTGCTGTCATCCGATCGCCCACCGGATGCCATCGCGACGCTCGAGGATCGCCTGCGCAGTCGCTTCAAGATGGGCCTGATCACCGACATCCAACCACCCGACTTCGAGACCCGGCTCGCGATCCTTCAGAAGAAGGGCGAACAGGCCGGCTCCCGGGTACCACCGGACGTTCTCAACTTCATCGCCACGAACATCACGTACAACATCCGGGAACTCGAGGGCGCCCTCATCCGAGTGAACGCCTACGCCGCTCTCAACAACGCCGAACTCACCGTCG
>CAJBIS010000360.1 GCA_903953195.1 uncultured Actinomycetes bacterium | reverse complement strand
TGGACGCTCGCATGGGACTGGGAGACGCTCGACACGGCGACGTTCACCGCACTGGTACGTGAACACGACGCGCTCGTGCCGGAGTTGCCCGACAACGCGTTCTCGCTGTTCAAGCTCAACCATGTGGCCGCGAAGCAGGTCGCCCTCATCGTGCAGGTGGCGTCACCTCCGGGCGCCGACCCGGTCGTCCACGAACGCACCGTCGACACGATCGTGTCGCGCACCCAGCGACGCCTGGCCTCCGTGGCGACACCGACCTCGCTTCGTGGCAACGTGCCCGGCCACCCGACCTTCACCCGGGTTCCCCCGACCTCGGAGTCTGCGCAGCACCTCACATTCCTGGAGGCGGTCCAGACGCTCAATGGCACCGGTGCCAACCAGTTCGGCAAGTACAAGTCCGCCTACGCCCGCACCGGGTTCAGTGACGCTCAGATCGCGGCGCTCGACGAGTGGTTGCGGCGGACACCTCCGGGCCTGCAACCCGATGCGATGGCACAGTCGCTCGTGCAGGTCGACAGTTTCGGTGGCGCCGTCAATCGGGTTGCGCCGGACGCCACCGCGTATCCGCACCGGTCGTCGACGTTCGCGCTCCAGTACCAGACGTACTGGAACAACGACTCCCTGCCCGGTCGCGACGACGGGTTCCCGTACCGGCAGCAGTCCGACGCCCACCTCGGGTGGATCAGCGGGTTCTACGGTGCCGTGTACGCCGACACGGGGGGCCTGCCGCCGGCGAACCAGGACGGCGGGTGTTACTCGAACTATCCGGACAGCGATCTGGGCACGCACGCCACCGGTGACGTCGACCGGGCACTCGAGCGCTACTTCCTCGACAACTTCCGTGCGAACGAGCGGAACCTGGTCGCCATCAAGCGCCGCTGGGATCCGACGGACGTGTTCCATCACGCCCAGTCGATCCCGGTCGAGTGACCTAGGCGAAGGGGTACAGCACCAGTGGTGCGACGGCCTGGGCGCTGAGCGCCAGTCCGAGCAACAGCATCCCGAGCACGATCACCGCGATGACGGTCCACTGGCGGTGCGAGGCGCTGAACCGGAGTGCCTCGAGGATCATGGTCGACACGTGGCGGAGCAATCTCACTGCTGACCTCCCTTCGCGGCGAGGAGGGTCTGGATCTGCGGAGCGATCTGCGAGTACATCGACGCGGCGATCAGCCGTGCGCCCGTCTCGTTGTGGTGGACGTCGTCGGTGAAGAGCGGGTCGGTGTTCGAGCGCAACGAGTCGGTCAGGTCGATCACGTCGTCGGGCAGGAACCCCGCCTTCAACTGCTCGGACAGCCGCGAGCGGTTCTCGTTGTCGGTGTCGGAGTGCGGCTCGGCCATGACCAGCGGTCGACTGAAGCGGCTGGGCTGCCAGCAGTAGATGACCGGTACGCCGTGCGCCTCGGCGGTCGCCCGGCTGATGGCGCGGGCCCGGTTGTACCGATCGACCGTGACGCTGGCGTCGTCGACGAGCTCCAGGGTGGCACCCTGCGGTCGGCCGATCAGTGTGGCTCCGGTCGGGGCGTCGGGCGGTGTCCGGTTCTGGTCCAGCCACGCCCGCTCCCACGCATCGATCATCGTCGGGTCGTACATCTCGGGGATGTCGCAGGTCGAGAACCGGTTCATCAGGTTG
>CAJBIS010000359.1 GCA_903953195.1 uncultured Actinomycetes bacterium | reverse complement strand
CCGTGCCCGGTGCCCTCGGCCAGGCGCTCACGGATGTCGACCGGCTGGTCGTGCCGGTCGGGAACGCCGGTCGGACGATCGAGGACGTCGACCACCGGGCAGTGGCACTCACGGCGGTCGGCGCCACCGGGTCCACACCCGGAGGTGCGGTCGGCGAGGACCTGCTGATCGCGGATGCCGCTGCACCCTTCGGTGTTCGCCTCGACGTGGAACGCACGGTGGCTGCGACCCGTCGCGCCCTCGAGTCGGCGGACGTGGTCGTGCTCGAACTGTCGGATCTGGCTCGTGCCGACGCCGCCACCGGGGGCGATCCTGCGGCGAGCGCAGCATGGTGGGCGAACGCGACGGGGTACTCCGACGCGCTCTTCGCCGCAGCGCTCGAGCTGATCGACCCCACCCGCGATCTCGTGATGGTCGCCAGCCCGACGCCACCAGGTGACCGACCGGCGCTGGGCGTGTTCGCGGCACAGGGGCCGGGTGTCCCTCACGGCTCGGCCCGTTCGGCCACGACGCGACGCGACGGGTTCGTCACACTCGTCGACCTGGCGCCCACCGTGCTGGATCGGCTCGGCGTGCCGATCCCGGCGACGATCGGCGACACCCCGATGTCGTTCGAGGCGTCGACGACGCCCGTCGACAACGGTCTCGACTCGGCCATCGACGTCGACGCCGAGGCCCGGGCCCGCGACGCCGCGACCGGGCCGATCACCGTCGCGATGGTGCTGTTCGTGACGGCCGTTGCGTTCGCCGCCATGGCGGTGCGTCGGCGTTCGCACGGGGGAGCCGCGGTGACCGCGCTGCGATGGCTGTGTCTGCTCACCCTGGCGTATCCCGTCGCGGCGTTCCTCACCGGCCTGTGGCCGGGCGCGACCGCCGGAACGTGGTTCGTGCTCGCGGTCGTGGTCCTGTGCGCGGGGCTCATCGGTGCGATCGCCCTGTGGGCGTCGCGATCACTCGATCAGTGGGGCCCGTTGGTCGTGAGCGGGCTGACGGTCGCGGTCCTGACCGTCGACGTGCTCGCCGGCGCACGGCTGCAGTTGGACACGCCGTTCGGCTACTCGCCGATCGTCGCCGGGCGTTTCGCCGGGTTCGGCAACCTGGCGTTCTCGTTCCTCTCGGCGTCGGTGCTCATCGCCGCCACGGCCGCGACCGCTCTGGCCGTCCGCACCGGCGTCGCTGCGGGTCGCCGTGCGGTGGTGGCGGCGCTCTGGTTCGGCGTCGCGGTGATCGTGGTGGGCGCGCCGGCGCTCGGCTCGGACGTCGGCGGCGTCATCGCGCTCGTGCCGGCTGCGGTCGTGTTCGTGCTGATGACCGGTACATGGCGGCCACGTTCCCTGGGCAGCGTCCTCGTCGGCGCGGGAGCGCTGCTGCTGACGGCGGCGGTGCTGGGCACGTTCGCGCTCTGGGACCGGTCGCGTCCGGCGGGCGACCGCACGCACCTGGGCCGTCTCGTCGATGACGCGGCGAGCGGACAGCTCGGGGTCGTGCTGCAGCGCAAGCTCGACGCCAACGTCACGGCGTTCACGTCGACACCCTGGTCGCTCGTGATCCCGGTTCTGCTCGTCGCGGTCGCCGCACTCGTGTGGATGCCCGGCGGCCGTCGGGCCGCGCTCGCGACGGAGCGGCCCGAGCTGCGGGCGTTCGCGGCGTCGTTCGTCACGCTTGCGGTGCTGGCGTGGGTCGCCAACGATTCGGGGGTGGCACTCCCGGCGGCGATGCTCGGACTCGCGGTGCCGTACCT
>CAJBIS010000358.1 GCA_903953195.1 uncultured Actinomycetes bacterium | reverse complement strand
TGGTGGAGTGCCTCGATGTCGACGTCGGCGAGCACACCCGGCTCCCTCGCCACGAACTCACGCCGGAGATCACCGAGCAGCGCCGGCAGCACCCGGCCGGCCGCACGATCGCGGTCCGCGGGTCCGAAGCCCGACGCCGCACCGCGGCTCGCTGGTGAGTTCGGGGCGTCGGCTCGGGTCACGCCCGGAGTCTGTCAGGAGCGACGGATGCCCCGCCCGCCGATCAGTTCGCCGAGGACGGAGCGGCGGCGGCGTCGGCCTCGTCGTCGCCGAACGACATCGCCTGCTTCTTGGAGAAGATGACCGCACCGATCACGACCAGCAACGCCACCAGGGCGATGAGTCGACTGAGCGTGGCGTTGTCGTTGAGACTGATGATGGCCGGGAGGACCAGCAGCGAGACCAGGTTCATCACCTTGATGAGCGGGTTGATGGCCGGGCCGGCGGTGTCCTTGAAGGGGTCGCCCACGGTGTCACCGATGACCACGGCCTTGTGCACCTCGGAGCCCTTGCCGCCGAGGTTGCCCTCCTCGATGTACTTCTTGCCGTTGTCCCAGGCGCCGCCGGCGTTGGACAGGAAGTTCGCCATGAGCGCACCGACGACGATCGTGGCCGCCAGGAACCCACCGAGCGCGTACTCACCCAGACCGAAGCCGATCACGATCGGCATGAGGACGGCGAGCAGCGCCGGGGTCGTCAGCTCACGCAGCGCCGCGGTCGTGCAGATGTCGATCACCGGGCCGTAGTCGGGCTTCTCGGAGTAGTCCATGATCCCGGGCTTCTCGCGGAACTGGCGCCGCACCTCCTGCACCACCGTGCCGGCGGTGCGGCCCACGGCCAGGATCGCAAGTGACGAGAACAGGAACACGACGGTGCCGCCGATGAGTGCACCGGCGAACGTCTTCGGGTCGGCGATGTTGATCGAGATCGCGTTGAACGCGCCCTCGACGTCGATCTCGCGCACCGCCTCACCCACACGGGTCTCGGCGGTCGAGGCGATCGTCTCACGGAACGAGGCGAACAGCGCCACGGCGGCGATGACCGCCGAGCCGATGGCGAAGCCCTTGGTGACGGCCTTCGTGGTGTTGCCCACGGTGTCGAGCCCGTCGAGGATCCGCTCGGTCTCACCCTCGAGCTCGTCGGACATCTCGGCGATGCCCTGCGCGTTGTCGGCAATCGGACCGAAGGTGTCCTCGGCGACGACGATGCCGGTCGTCGAGAGCATGCCGATGCCGGTCAGCGCCACCATGTAGAAGGCGAACAGGGTGCTGCCGCCGCCCAGGGCGAGACCCACCATGATCGCCACGGCGATGGCGACGACGGCCCAGACCGCTGACTCCATGCCCGACGAGATGCCGGACAACACCACGGTGGCCGGTCCGGTGCGGCCGGACTCGGCGATGTCCTTCACCGGCTTGAACTGACTCGAGGTGAAGTACTGGGTGATCCGGCTGGCGGCCTGACCCAGCACCACACCCACGACGATCGCCGCGAACATGCGCAGACCGACGTTGGAGACCTTCGCACCGCTCGGGTCGCCCACGTAGACGAACGCCACGACGGCGGCACCGATGAGCGAGATGACCGAGGCGATGTTGAGCCCGCGGTTGATGGGCTTGAGGGCGTCGGTCTCGCCGGCCCGCGCCTTGACGAGGAAGATCGAGATGATCGACGCCAGCAGACCGACCGCCATCATGGCGAGCGGGAAGATGAGGCCCTTGGCAGCGTTCTCACCCTGGATGCCGATCGCCCGGAAGGCGGTCACGCCGAGGATGATGTTGGCGACGAGCACCACGCCGAACGACTCGAACAGATCCGACGCCATGCCGGCGCAGTCGCCGACGTTGTCGCCCACGTTGTCGGCGATGGTGGCCGGGTTTCGGGGATCGTCCTCGGGGATGCCCGCCTCGACCTTGCCGACCAGGTCGGCACCGACGTCGGCGGCCTTCGTGAAGATGCCGCCACCGACACGCAGGAACAGCGCCAGGAGCGAACCACCGAAGCCGAAGCCGACGAGGATCGCCGAGGCGGTGTTCTGGAACACCATCACGATGACCGTGGCGCCCAGCAGGCCGAGGCCGGCGGTGAAGAGGCCGATGGTGCCGCCGGCGCGGAACGCCACCTGCAGCGCCGCGTCCATGCTGCCCGTCTTGGCCGCAGCGGCGGTCCGGACGTTGGCCCGGGTCGCGAGCCACATGCCCACGAACCCGATGAAGCCGCTGAAGAGCGCGCCGGCGAGGAACGCCAGCGTGCGGAAGAGGCCGGACTGCAGCTTGTCGAGACCCTCGTTGTTCGCCGGGTTGAGCACCTCGGTCGAGGTGACGAACACGACGACGGCGAGCGGGACGACGATCAGCAGGATCGTCCGGAACTGGCGCTTGATGTAGGCCATCGCGCCCTCCTGCACCGCCTCGGCGATCTCGCCCATCTTCTCGGTGCCGGCGTCCTTGGCCAGCACGCCCTGGAGCATCACGTAACCGATCACCAGGGCGATCAGCGACACCCCGATCGCGAAGCACAGCCAGAACCACTCCTGGCCACCGAACGTGAAGATCTGGTAACCGCCCTCGGCGGCGAGCAACTGCGACATCGGATTCCCTCGGATCGTCGGCGCGACACGCGCCAGCTGGGGCGCGAACTGCTCAGCGCCCTCGTTGTGTGCGGGTGAAGTTCACTCCCGAACGGACGTCCCCGTCAAACCTGCCCCACCGGCGGACCACCG
>CAJBIS010000357.1 GCA_903953195.1 uncultured Actinomycetes bacterium | reverse complement strand
CACCATCAGCACCCGGATGGCGGCGCCACCACCCACCTGCTCCGCGACCGCCAGCGTCCCGGACCACCACCAGCTCGGGATCGGGAAGTCGCCGCCGGTGAACAGGAACGGGTTGGAGGTCGGGAATCCGCGCTCCAGCAGTTCCCGGCCGGTGCCCAGATGCGTGAGGAAGCTGTTGTCACGCAGCGGTCGACAGGCGATCAACGCGACGAGCCCGGCGGAGATCCACGCGAGTGCACCCAGGCCCGGCTGTGCGGTGCGCTCCGGGACGCCCTCACCCACGAACTCGTCGGCCGGCGTCTCCGGCTCTGCGTCGTTCGACTCGACGACCTCGGTCGCGTCCGGATCGTGGGTCACAGGAGACGATGCTACGGGTGCGGCAGCCATCGTCGGCACCGCACGCTCCCGTCGGGGCAGATCAGAGCCCGTTCATCATGTTGATGACGGCCGGACCGAGGATGATGGCGAACAGTGCCGGGAAGATGCAGAACACCATCGGGATCAGCATCTTCACCGGAGCCTTCTGGGCCCGCTCCTCGGCGTTCTGCCGGCGCTTCACCCGCATCTCGTCGGCCTGCGCCCGCAGCACCCGGCCGATCGACACGCCGAACGTGTCGGCCTGGATGATCGACATCACGAACGAGCGCAGCTCGGGCACACCGCAGCGGGCGTCCATGGCCCGCATGGCATCGGCGCGGGCCGCACCGGCGCGTGTCTCACCGAGTACCCGTGCGAACTCGTCGCTCAGCGCTCCCGGCACCGACGAGATCACCCGGTCCATGGCCTGCTCGAATCCGAGTCCGGCCTCGACCGAGATCACCAGCAGGTCGAGCGTGTCCGGCAGCGAGGTCGCGATCTCCTTCTGACGGGCCTCGACCTTCTTGTTCACCCAGCTGTCGGGTCCCAGGATCAGCACCGCGGCCAGCAGACCCGGGATGGCGATCCGGGCCATGCCGGTCAGTCCGAGGATGTTGAACATGAACAGGAACACGAACACCAGCGCGGCGCCGATCACCGTGACGACCCGGATCGCCAGGAAACGGTCGATCGCGTTCGACTCGGTGATCCCGGCGTAGACGAACTTCTCGCGGACCTTCTCGACGTAGCCGACCGGTGTCATCCGCCGCCCGAGCTGGGTGAGTGAACCGAGGAACGGCTCGAACGCCCGTGTGCGCAGCGGGTCCAGGAGCTCACGGTCGCGGTCGTTGTCGACCTCGGGTCCGGTGACCTGGCGGAGCGACTCACGCAGGACGACCTTCTCCTGCATGCCGTTGGCCACGGTGAACACGATGGCGCCGACCGCCACAGCGATCACCAGCACGGGGAGCAGCAGTGCGAGCGACATGATCAGACCTCCACCGTGATCATCTTCTTCATCCAGATGAACCCGATCACCATGGACACGAGCGAGCCGCCGAGCATCATGTAGCCGAGGCCCGGAGTCAGCAGCGCCATCACGTACTGCTTGTTGATCACGAACATCACCATGCCGAGGATGAACGGCATGAGGCCGAGCACCATGGCGCTCATCCTGCCCTCGGCGGTGAGCGAGGCCACGTCCCGACGCAGACGTTCGCGCTGCGTCATCGTGTTGGACACGGTGAGCAGCAGTTCGGCCAGGTTGCCGCCGACCTCCCGCTGGATGCGGATCGCCATGACGGCCCAGGCGAAGTCGTCGCTCTGCATGCGCTCCGCCACGCCCTCGAGCGACTCCTCGAGCGACCGGCCGAGCCGGTGCTCGTTCACGACCCGCTGGAGCTCACGACTCATGGGCTCACCGATCTCACGGGAGACGGCCTCGATGCCCTGGCCGATCGAGTAGCCCGCCCGGAGCGTGCCGGCGAGCAGGTCCAGCATGTCGGGCAGCTGCTGTTCGAACGCCTTGGTGCGCCGACCGATCCGGAAGTTGATGACCGCCTTCGGGAGCAGCGCGGCGACCACCAGCACGACGAGCGCCATCAGGAGGCTCTTCGTCAGCAACAGCACGAGGACCGCGGCCAGCACACCGCCGGCCAGGGCGAAGAACAGCGCCTCGGCGGCCCGCAGTGGCAGGTTCGCCCGCTCCAGGTCTGCCTCGAGCTGTTCGAGGACGCCACGGCGCTCGGCGAGATCGCCGGTGAGCGCCACGGCCCGCTTCAGGATCGGGACGGTCGTGACCTCGCTCACGGGCGGACCGTCGGGCATGGTCAGCTCCGAGGCGTGCTCGTCGTAGACGGCCAGTCGGCCCGACACGGTGTCGGAGCGACCCAGGACCATGGCGAGCAGTGTCCAGACGGCGACCACGACGGCGGCGACACCGAGGAGCACCACGAACCAGAGCACGGCCGGGTTCGACACGATCCGGTCGACCGCTCCCGGAGCGGACGTCACCGGCGGCACCAGCGCGGCATCACCACGGCGAACGGTCCCGGCGACCATCGTCACCGAGCGGCTCGCGTCGCCGGCCTCGGCGGTGAGCAGCGACCCCGCCGGAGCGTCGGCGGGAGCGGCGAGCGAGGACCGGAATCGGCCGTCGAGCTCGGTGATGACCGTGCCGACCTCGTCGTCGAGGGCCTCGTCGGATGCCGCAACCGTGACCCCGCCACCTGTGGTTCGGGTGAGATCAGCGACGCGGGCCACCTCGACGCCCTTGTTGAGCAGCACGGCCTGCAGGGTGGCGCCGGCGGCGAGCATCGCCGTCTCGGCCTCGCCCACACCGACGCCACCGAGGTCCGGTGTCGCGGCGATCATCACGACCGCTCGCTGCGCCTCGGGGTTCGACGAGTCGAACATCGCTGCGGCCTCGGCCACGGCGCCGACCGTGTCGGACCCGCCCTCGGGGTTCAGCTGCACGGTGTCGAGCGCGGCGGTCACGGCGTCCGGCGAGGCCGTGAGCGGGATGACCGTGTCGGCACCGCCGCTGGTGGTCACGATGCCGACGCGGGTCGCCGGGCCCCGTCCGGGGAGGAGCTGTGCAATCGCCTGCTTGGCCAGCTGCACGGTGCCGTTCTTCAGTGGTGCGGCGTTGTCGATGACGGCGACGACGTCGAGCGGCACCTGTGGGCCCACGGCGGTGGTCCCCATCGCGGGGGTCGTGCCGACACGGAACGCCAGCGATGCGGGATCGGCACCGACGACACTGCCGTCGACGACGATCCGGTCACCCCGGGCGTCGACCGAGTCGACCGTGATCGAGGCCGGGTCCGACGACTGTGCGGCCGCGCCCTGCGGGCGGACCGCGAAGCTGCCCACGACGGCGACGAGCGCGGCGCAGCCCAGGGCGACGGCGACGAGACGCCGACGGTCCATCACCGGGCCGCCGTTCGGGGCTGCGCGGTGAAGATCTCCGGACCCAGGTGCAGGCCCCGGTCGGCGAGTTTCTCGGCGAACTTCGGACGAACTCCGGTCGGCTGCAGCTGACCTAGGAACCGTCCCTCGGGATCGACGCCGGCGGCGAAGTCGAACAGGAACACGTCCTGGAGCGTGATGACCTCGCCCTCCATCCCCTGCACCTCGGTGATGTGGGTGACGCGGCGGGTGCCGTCGCTCAGACGCGTGAGCTGGACGATCAGGTCGACCGCCGAGGCCATCTGCTCCCGGATGGCCCGCACCGGCAGGTCGAAGCCCGCCATGAGGACCAGCGTCTCCAGACGGGAGAGCGCGTCACGTGGGCTGTTGGCGTGCACCGTGGTGAGCGAGCCGTCGTGGCCCGTGTTCATCGCCTGGAGCATGTCGAGGGCCTCGCCGGAACGGCACTCGCCGACGACGATGCGGTCGGGGCGCATGCGCAGGGTGTTCTTGACCAGATCGCGGATCGTGACCTCGCCACGACCCTCGACGTTCGGCGGGCGGGACTCGAGGCTGAGCACATGCTCCTGGTGCAGCTGGAGCTCCTTCGCGTCCTCGACCGTGATGATCCGCTCATCCGACGGGATGAAACTGCTGAGCACGTTGAGCAGCGTCGTCTTGCCGGTGCCCGTACCGCCCGAGACGATGACGTTCAGCCGACCGAGGATGCAGGCCTCGAGGAACTTCGCGGAGCGGGGATCGACCGATCCGAAT
>CAJBIS010000356.1 GCA_903953195.1 uncultured Actinomycetes bacterium | reverse complement strand
CGTCGCCGTCGAGCCACGCTCGCATGGCCGAACGAGCCGCCGGCAGCAGCGGCGACGTGGACGCGTGGTCGAGGTACGCCCGTGCCGGGACGGTCGGAACCACGCCGCCGGGGTCAGTCGTCGATGCTGGTGACACAGTGCTCGTCACCGGCGGCGGGTCGGACATCCACGCTGGTCTCGCCGTAGAGCGAACCGAGCATCCCCTTCACCATTCCGCGATCGACGGCGCAGATCACCGGGTGCTCGACGGCGGCGTCGCCGAAGGGGCAGTGCTCCGTGACGATCCGGAGCTTGTTGCCCTCCTTCTCGGCGTGCGCGGCGAACCCGTGCGCGCTCAGCGCATCGGCGACGGTGTGCAGCGCGGCGCGGAACGACCGGGTGCCCCCGCCGCCGAGTGCGTCGGCCATCGTGCGGCCGTAGTCCTCGCCGACCTGCTCAGCCAGGCTCGCCGCCCGGTCGGGCCCGAGCTCGGCGAGCGCCCGACCGAGGAGCTCGATGAGCACGTCGTCGTGGCGGACCGGCACGTCGATGGTCACCTCGTCGGTGAGGGTGCGGTACCGCTTCGATGGCCGTCCGGCGCCGCCGGCGGGCCGTTCGGTCGAGACGTCGAGGTACCCGCCGGCCGTGAGCTTGTCGAGGTGGTGCCGCGCCACGTTCGCGTGCAGGTCGAAGTGCTCGGCGACCTCGGAGGCCGTCACGCCCCCGTCGCTCGAGTGGGCGAAGAGGTAGATCTCACGGCGAGTCGGGTCGCCGAAGGCGGCGGTGATCGCGGTGACTGCGGACGAGAAGTCCGTCGGGCTGAGCGACGTCACGTCCGCAGCGTAACCGCAGGCCTCGCAGCGGTCCGGTGCGGGCGGCTTGCCGCGGGCGGGTCACGGAGGGGATGCTCCCTCCCATGAGCACCACCGTCGAGGACGTCATCGAGGCACTGCGACCGGTCGAGGACCCTGAGCTGCACCGCTCGATCGTCGATCTGGGGATGGTCCGCAACGTCGTGGTCGACCTGCCGCTGGTTCGGCTCCAGGTCGCCCTCACGATCCCGGGTTGTCCTCTCAAGGCGGAGATCCAGTCCCGCGTGACCGACGCGCTCGAACAGCTCCACGGGGTCGACGCCGTCGACGTCGACTTCACGTCGATGACCGACGAGGAGCGCGCGGCGTTGCGGGAACAGCTGCACGGTGACCCGGCGGCCACGGCGGGATCGCAGCAGGCCCACGGCCACGCCGAGGGGCGGGCGATCCCCTTCGCCGACCCGGCCTCGCGGACCCGGGTGCTCCTGATCGCCTCGGGCAAGGGCGGTGTCGGCAAGTCGTCCGTGACGACCAACCTGGCGATCGCGCTGGCGCAGCGCGGCAAGCGTGTGGCCGTCGTCGACGCCGACGTGTGGGGCTTCTCGATCCCGAAGATGCTCGGCGTGGACCGGACACCGGTGCTGATCGACCAGATGATCGTGCCGCCGGAGGCCCACGGCGTCACCTGCATCTCGATGGGGTTCTTCGTCGAGGAGGAGCAGCCGGTGATCTGGCGCGGCCCGATGCTGCACAAGGCGCTCGAGCAGTTCCTCACCGACGTCTACTGGGACGACCCCGACTATCTGCTCGTCGACCTGCCGCCCGGGACCGGCGACATCTCGATCTCGCTGTCACAGTTCCTGCCCCGCGCCGAGCTCTACGTGGTGACGACCCCGCAACCGGCGGCGCAGCGTGTCGCGCAGCGGGCGGGCTTCATGGCGGGCAAGGTGCAGCTCGAGGTGAAGGGCGTCATCGAGAACATGGCGTGGTTCACCGCCGACGACGGCACCAGGTACGAGCTCTTCGGTGCCGGCGGTGGCGCCGAGCTGGCCGAACGGCTCGAGGTCCCGCTGCTGGGTCAGGTGCCGCTGGTCCCGGCGCTGCGGGAGGGGGGCGACGTGGGCCGGCCGATCGCCGCCGTCGATCCGGATTCCGAGGCGGCCGCGGCATTCCGGGCGATCGCCGAACGCGTCGACGTGGAACTGGCGCCGACGAGACGCTTCAACCCGGAGCTCAAGATCCTCTGAGTTCGGGGGTGTCGAGGCCGACACGGGACCGCGCGGGAATCTCATGTCGGACCCAAACCTGCCGACGTGCTGTGTCGTGTCCTGCTCGGCATGTCGATGACGGAATTCACCACGACGGCACCGGTGCCGACGCCGGGGCGCGGCGCCTCGTTCGACGCGGTGTTCGTCGCGTCGTACCAGCGGCTCGTCCGCAGCCTCACCGTCGTCTGCGGCGGTGACGTCGAGACGGCCTCGGACTGCGTGGCCGACGCCTTCGAACGGGCCTTCGTGCGGTGGCGTCGAGTCGGCCG
>CAJBIS010000355.1 GCA_903953195.1 uncultured Actinomycetes bacterium | reverse complement strand
GTGGACATCCTCTACAGCACCCTCGACCCACGGATCCGTCATGGCAAGTGACCACTACCCGACAGGGCGCGACACGAGCATCACGAAGCTCGATCCGTCGCTCGAGGTCATCGCGCTCGCCATCGACTCGGACCAGCTCGAGCCCGTCGACCCGGACCACGTTGCTCGACGGAGCTCCCTCGGCGTCGGTGCGTGGCTCGCCATCGGCTGGCTCACGACGCTGACCACCCTCGCCATCCTGGCGCCGGTGCTGCCGCTGCCCGACCCCAACGTCAGCGAGCCGCTGCTGGCCCGGAAGGGCCCCGCGCTCATGCCGTGGTTCGTCCTGCTCCTGGTGCTCGCCGGACTCGGCATCGCCTACGCCGTGGCCTCGTCGATCGTGAAGCGGAGTGACTCCGGAGCCAAGACCGCACAGGTGCTCGGCGTGATCTTCACCGTCGTCGCCGCGGTCGCCGTGCTGGTCACGCTGGGGCTCCACGTCAGCGCGAACCAGGGTTCCCTGCTCGGCGCCGACTCCAACGGCCGGGACATGCTGAGCCGCATCATCTGGGGCACCCGGTCGTCGTTCATCGTCGGGTTCGGCGCGGTGGCCTTCGGGCTGTTCATCGGCGGCCTGCTGGGCCTGATCACGGGATTCTTCCGCGGCAAGGTCGACAGCGTCGTCACACCGCTCATGAACGTGCTGCTGGCGATCCCCCAGTTCGTGCTCGCCCTGTCGCTCGTCACCGTGCTGGCCTCGGGCGACTCGACGAGCAGCACGCGCCGACTCGGCGTGGTCGTGCTCGGCCTCGGCATCGTGTCGATCCCCATCCTCGGCCGCATCACCCGGGCGAACGTGCTGACCTGGTCGGAGCGCGAGTTCGTGCTGGCGTCGCGGGCCATGGGCGCAAAACCCTGGCGGATCATGTTCCGCGAGGTGCTCCCGAACGTGGTGCCCGCCATGATGTCGATCGCGCTGCTCGGCGTGGGCATCGCCATCGTGGCCGAGGGCGGCCTCAGTCTGTTCGGCGTGGGGATCCAGTTGCCGACGCCCTCGTGGGGCAACATCATCGCCGTCGAGCGCGACACCCTGAAGCGGGCGCCGCACATCATCATGATCACCGTCACGGTGCTGTTCATCACGGTGCTGGCGCTCAACTATCTCGCCGACGTCGTCAGCAAGCGGTTCGAGGTCCGGGAGAGCGTCCTGTGAGCGACCAGACGATCCTGGGGGCGCCCCAGCCCAGCGGGTTCCCCGAGTCGGGACCGCTGCTCGAGGTGCGCGATGTCGCCACGCGGTTCCGGACCGGCCGCGGCATGGTGCAGGCGGTCAACGGCGTGTCCTTCGTCCTGCAACGTGGTCAGACCCTCGGGGTCGTGGGCGAGTCCGGCTCGGGGAAGTCGGTGCTGTCCCGCTCGATCATGGGGCTCCTGTCCAGCAACGCCGAGCGCACCGGACAGATCATCTTCGAGGGCGCCGACATCTCGGACCTCTCGCCCGCCGGCTACCGGGAGCTGTGGGGCAAGGAGATGGCGATGGTGTTCCAGGACCCGATGACGGCCCTGAACCCCGTCATGAAGATCGGGAACCAGATCACCGAGTCGCTGCGGTTCCATCTGGGCATGGACAAGAACGAGGCCAAGGAGACGGCGATCGCGCTGCTCCGGGCCGTGAAGATCCCCGAACCCGAGCAGCGCTTCAAGGCGTACCCGCACGAGATGTCGGGCGGCATGCGCCAGCGGGTCGTCATCGCGATCGCGCTGGCGTGCGGACCGAAACTGCTCCTCGCCGACGAGCCGACCACGGCGCTCGACGTGACGGTGCAGGCCCAGATCCTCGACCTGCTCGCCGACCAGCAACGCGAGCGGTTCATGGGCGTGATCCTGGTGACCCACGACCTCGGTGTCGTCGCCGGCCGAGCCGACCACATCGCGGTCATGTACGCCGGGCGGATCGTCGAGACCGCACCGACGGCGGTGCTGTTCCGCGAGATGCAGATGCCGTACACCGAGGCGCTGCTGTCGGCCATCCCGAAGCTGAATCAGGCGTCCCACACCCGACTGAGCGCCATCGGCGGTCGGCCGCCGGACCTGATCAACCCACCGGCCGGTTGCGCGTTCAGCCCTCGCTGCCCGTACGCCCAGGAGCGGTGCCACGTCGAGCAACCGCCGCTGCAGGAGAGCCCGACGACGCCGGGCCACTACTTCGCGTGCTTCTACCCGGTGAACTCGCCGGAGACGAAGGCGGCCAAGGAACGGATCGCTGTCGAGCAACTCATGGCGACCGCCCCGATCGACCCCCGACCGGAAGGTGCCTGATGGCCGGGAGTGGAACCGCTCACCTGCGTGACCCGAACCAGATGCTCCTGCGCGTCGAGAACCTCGTCGTCGAGTTCCCGGTGGGCCGCAAGGGCACCGTGTCGGCGGTCTCGAACATCTCGTTCGACGTCGCCGAGGGAGAGACCCTCGGACTCGTGGGCGAGTCGGGCTGCGGCAAGTCGACGACCGGCAAGGCCGTCATGCAGCTCCCCCGACCCACCCGGGGCTCGGTCGTCCTCGACGGCCAGGAACTCACGGCACTGTCGGGTGAGGCCCTGCGGACCGCTCGCCCGCGGTTCCAGATGATCTTCCAGGACCCGATCTCGTCGCTGAACCCACGCCGCACGGTGGCCGACATCGTGGCCGAACCGCTCAACGTCTGGAAGGTCGGCACCGCCGAGGAGCGTCGGGCCCGGGTCGACGAGGTGCTCGGCACCGTCGGGATCGACCCCGAGGCCGCCGCATCACGCAAGCCGTTCGAGTTCTCGGGTGGCCAGTGCCAGCGCATCTCGATCGCCCGAGCCGTCATCACCGACCCCAAGCTCATCATCTGTGACGAGCCGGTCTCCGCACTCGACGTGTCGGTGCAGGCACAGATCCTCAACCTGCTCGAGGACATGAAGGCCCGCTACGGCCTCACGCTCGTGTTCGTGGCGCACGACCTCGCGGTCGTCAAGAACGTGTCGGACCGGGTCGCCGTCATGTACCTCGGCAAGATGTGCGAGATCGGCCCGCCGGACGACCTCTACAGCCGCCCGGCCCATCCGTACACCGCGGCACTGCTCGCAGCCATCCCGCTCCCGGACCCGAGCATCGACCCCGGAGCGACCGCCCATCTCGGCGGCGAGCTGCCCAGTCCGCTCAACCCGCCGTCGGGGTGCCGGTTCCGCACGCGCTGTCCCCGGGCCCAGGACATCTGCGCCCAGAGCGAACCGCAGATGCAGAAGGTCGGCGAGGACCACTACGTGGCGTGCCACTTCCCGCTGGAGACCCCGGTCGCAGCGCCCGGCGTCCACTGACGCGGCGACGCCGCTCGTGGAACTGAACGTCCCCCGGATCCTCGATGCCGTCGCGGCACGACATCCGGGACGTGAGGCACTGCTGTTCCGCGATCGGCGCATCACCTGGGCCGACCTGAGTGACCGGACCGACCGGCTGGCGGCGGTGCTGCACTCCGCCGGGATCGGGATCCGGGCGCCGTTCGGATCGGGCCCACGCTGGACCTCCGTCCACGATCACGTGGCGCTGTACCTGCACAACGGCAACGAGTACCTCGAGGGCATGGTCGGAACGTGGAAGGCGCGTGCCGCGCCGTTCAACGTCAACTACCGCTATGTCCGCGACGAGCTGATCCACCTGCTCGACGCCGCCGATGCCCGGGCGGTCATCGTGCACGAGTCGTTCACGCCGACACTCGCCGAGGTCCTCGGCACACTCCGTCGCCGTCCGTCGCTGATCCTGCAGGTGCCCGACGGCTCGGGACACGGGCTGCTCGACGGCGCCGTCGACTACGAGACGGCACTCACCGCCTCGGACCCGGGTGATCGCCCGGCGTCCGACGTGTGGAGCGGCGACGACCTGTACCTGTGCTTCACCGGCGGCACCACCGGGCTGCCGAAGGGCGCGATGTGGCGACAGGCCGACTTCCTGGTCGCCGCCCTCGGGGTCCGGCGACGTGACGGCACCGAGTACACCACGCTCGACGAGATCGTCGATGCCGCACACGGTCGGGTCCGGGCACTGCCGGCACCACCGCTGATGCACGGTGCCGCCCACTGGAACGCGCTGTCGTGCTGGATCGCCGGCGGCACCGTGATCATCCAGGACCATCCCGACGCGTTCGACGCGGGCGATGTCCTCGACGCCGCCGAGCGCCACCGGGCGACCTCGATCCTGGTCGTCGGCGATCCGATGGCGCGGCCGCTCGTCGACGAACTCCGTCGACGGCCCCGCGACCTGACCTCGGTGCGACACGTGCTGTCGGGTGGCGCGGTGCTCTCCCCCGGTGTCGCCGACGAACTCCTCGACCTCCTCGGCGACGTCACGATCGTCGACGTGCTCGGCTCCACCGAGTCCGGGCGCCAGGCGGTCGCGACGAGCACCTCGGGGGTCGACGGCGCTCGGCGCTTCGTCCCGTCGGGAACCACCGTCCTGCTCACCGAGGACCGCCGGGGTGTGGTGCCGGCGACGAGCGACGAGGTCGGATGGCTGGCCCAGGGCGGGCGGGTGCCGCTCGGCTACCTCGACGACGAGGCGGCCACCGAGGCAACGTTCCCGATCGTCGACGGCGAGCGACGCGCCGTGCCCGGCGATCGGGCCCGCTGGCGCAACGACGGCTCGATCGACCTGCTGGGACGCGACTCGGTGTGCATCAACACCGGCGGCGAGAAGGTGTTCGCCGAGGAGGTCGAGACCGCCATCAAGCGCCACCCGGCGGTGTACGACGCCGTCGTCTGCGGCCGACCGTCACGGCGTTGGGGCAGCGAGGTCGTCGCGATCGTGCAACTGCGGCCGGACCACGCCGCCACCGACGCTGCACTCCGCGAGACGGTCGCTGAGACACTGGCCCGGTACAAGGTGCCGAAGGCCATCATCCGACATCCGGCGATCGTCCGGTCCCCGTCGGGCAAGGCCGACTACCGGTGGGCGGCGGCCGTGGCGTGCGAGGCCGACGGGGACGCGTCGACGCACTGATCGTGCGCCGCAGCCGATGCCCGGGGGTCAGTCCTTGGACGCGACCGCGTTCGGCGTGACGTTCATCTTGGGTTCGTACTCGGCCGCCTCGATCGCCCGGCCGTCGCCCGCGTACGCGTCGCGGAGTGCGGTTCGACACGTGGCGCAGGGGCCGTAGAACTCCTCGGTCGACGCCGCGCCACACCGCGGGCAGGTCTCGCCGGACTCGTGCACATCGCTCACCGCCACAGTCTCGCGTGTCCGTCGCCGCGACGTGACGACGGTCCCCTCGCCGACCACCGGCGATCGCCGTCGATCCACTGCCGGACCGAGACGCTCAACAGACGCTCCCCAGCTCGAGGTCGCCCATCCACAGGGTTACGGCTCTATCGATCCACAGACAGGCCGTCGTACG
>CAJBIS010000354.1 GCA_903953195.1 uncultured Actinomycetes bacterium | reverse complement strand
ATGATGAGCGGCACGTGGACCGCGAACTCGTCGACGAAGTCGACCTCGCCCTTGTCGGCGATCTGGTCGATGACCTCGTTGCTCAGCTGGCGCACGTGGGGGATGAGCTCGCGCACCCGTCGCGGTGTGAACCCCTGGTTGATCAGGCGCCGCTGGCGGATGTGCTCCTCGCCGTCGAGGGTGATGATCGACATGTCGCCGGCGATGAGCGGGCGCACACCGAACTTGGAGCAGTACAGCTCGGGATCGCGCGAGATGTGGAAGACGTCCTCGTGACGGGCCGTGACGTAGAGGTCGTTGGCGGCGTCGAGGTGCAGGTGGTCGAGCTCGCGGAGTGCGGCGTACGTGGCCCACGCGTCGTCGAAGGTGTGTGGATCACAGAAGTTGACGGTGTTCAGGTCCATGAGGGTGACCGTACCCCTGATTGAACGTTCGTTCAATGAGCCGTAGAGTCCCCGCATGGACCTCAACGACATCGATCTGCTCGACCTGGACCGGTTCGTCACCGGCGAACACCACCAGATGTTCGAGGTGCTCCGTCGCGAACAGCCGGTTCACTGGACCGACGAACCGGACGGCACCGGGTTCTGGTCGGTGACGAAGCACGCCGACCTGCAGATGGTGAACCGTGACACCACCGTGTTCTCGAGTGAGGTCGGCGGCACCCAGCGCATGGACATGTCCGAGGCCGGCGACTTCGACACCCGCGGCGTCATGCTCGTCGACACCGATCCGCCCAAGCACACCCGCTACCGCCGTCTCGTCAACAAGGGCTTCACGCCGCGCATGATCGGGCTGATCGAGGCCCACCTGAGCTACCGCGCCGAGCTCATCGTCGACGAGGTGATCGAGACGGGGAGCTGTGAGTTCGTGGGCGATCTGGCCGCTGAGCTGCCGCTGCAGGCCATCGCCGAGATCATGGGCGTCCCGCAGGAGGACCGCCGCCTCATGTTCGACTGGTCGAACACGATGATCGGAGCGCAGGACGCCGACTTCAACTCGGACCTCAGCAACACCGAGGCGGCGACGACCGCTGCGGCCGAGGTGTTCGCCTATGCGAACCAGCTCGCCGCCGCCCGCCGCGAGGACCCGCGCGACGACATCGTCACGACGCTCATCAACGCCGAGATCGAGGGCGAGCAGCTGAGCGAACTCGAGTTCGACATGTTCATGCTGCTGCTGACGGTCGCCGGGAACGAGACGACCCGGAACGCCACGGCGTCGGGCATGGACGCGCTGCTCCGCAACCCGGACCAGATGGCGCGCCTGGTGGCCAACCTCGACGACGACGCCTACCTGTCCGGCGCCATCGACGAGGTGCTGCGGTGGGCGACCCCCGTGCTGCAGTTCCGTCGGACCGCGACGGTCGACACCGAGATCCGTGGCCAGAAGATCGCGGCCGGCGACAAGGTGCTCATCTGGCACATCTCGGCGAACCGCGACGAAGAGGTGTTCCCCGAGCCGTTCACCTTCGACATCGAGCGCACCCCGAACGAGCACGTCGCGTTCGGTGGCGGCGGCGCGCACTACTGCCTGGGTGCGAACCTGGCGAAGATCGAGCTCGAGATCATCTTCCGCGAGATCCTGTCCCGCATGCCCGACCTCACGGCGGCCGGACCGGCCGAGATGCTGCGGTCGAACTTCATCGGTGGCGTGAAGCGCCTGCCGGTCACGTTCACCCCCGGCGCCCGCAAGCACCCGGTGCCCGCGCCGGTCTGAACCGGACCCGTGCTCACCAGCAACCCGATCACGTCAACCCCGACACGACCAGAACCACCAGGAGACAACCGTGCGTACCAAGCTCTGTGACGACCTCGGCATCGAGTTCCCGATCTTCGCCTTCACCCACTGTCGCGACGTCGTCGCCGCGGTGTCGAACGCCGGCGGCATGGGCCTGCTCGGCGCGGTCGGCTTCACCGCCGAGCAGCTCGCCGTCGAGCTCGAGTGGCTCGACGAGCACTGCGACAAGCCGTACGGCGTCGACGTGGTCATTCCGGGCAAGTACGAGGGCATGGGCGAGATGGACCCGGCCAAGCTCGAGGCCGAACTCGCGACGATGATCCCGGAGGAGCATCGCGAGTTCGCCCGTCAGCTGCTCGCCGACCACGGCGTGCCGGACCTCCCCGACGACCAGATCGCCCCGGCGCTGCTCGGGTGGACCGAGGCGACCGCGTCGCCGTTGATCGACGAGGCGCTCCGTCACGACAAGGTGCGGCTCATCGCCAACGCGCTCGGCACCCCGCCCGCCGAGGTGATCGAACGGATCCACGAGTCGGGGCGCAAGATCGCCGCACTGTGTGGCGCCCCGGCCCAGGCGGTTCGCCATCAGAACGCCGGTGTCGACATCATCATCGCCCAGGGCACCGAAGGTGGCGGGCACACCGGCGACGTCGGATCGATGGTGCTGTGGCCGCAGGTGATCGACGCCGTGGCACCGACGCCGGTGCTCGCCGCCGGTGGCATCGGCACCGGCCGGCAGATGGCCGCGGCGCTCGCCATGGGTGCCGAGGGTGTGTGGACCGGTTCGCTGTGGCTGACGGTCGAGGAGGCGGACATCCCGCCGGCGCAGATGCAGAGCTACCTCGACGCCACCAGCCGCGACACCGTTCGGTCGCGCAGCTGGACCGGTAAGCCGTGCCGCATGCTGCGCAACGACTGGACCGACGCCTGGGAGAACCCGGAGAACCCCCAGCCGCTCGGGATGCCGCTCCAGTTCATGGTGACCGGCGAGGCCGTCGCCCGCGGCCACCAGTACCCCGAGCAGGCCAAGGACGTGAACTTCAACCCGGTCGGTCAGATCGTCGGGTCGATGAACAAGGTGCGTCGCACCAAGGACGTCATCATGGAGATGGTCGAGGAGTACCTCGAGGCCACCGCACGCCTGGAGTCGCTCAACGCCGCCGCTGCGGGCAGCTGAGCGACGCCGCCGGCGGGTCAGGTCACGCCGGCGTCACTTCACGACGAGCTGCTGGCAGCCGAGCATCGTCTCGGTGCCGGTGGGCTGGTCGAGCCCCGTCGCGCAGATCACGTGCGACCCGGGCTCCAGGTCGGACACGCTCTGCCAGCGACCGTTGGCGCCGGCGACCCGAGTGGTCGCCAGGCGGCCGGCGACGGCGTCACGCACGATCACCACGGGCGCCGCATCGGGGTCCTGCACCTGACCGCCGAAGGTGAACCGACGCCGGTCGAGCACGGCGGTGTCGACGTTGCCGGTGAGCATCACCGGGACCCGTGCCGCCGGCTTGGGCGCCGGGGGCGTCGGCACCGGCGTGGTGACGGTCGTGGCGGTCGCTGCGGCCAGGTTGATGCGACCGGCTCCGTACTCGACGTCCTTGCCGGGCGCACCCAGGTCGGTGGCGCTCTGCTCGAGCAGCGCCCGGATCGTGTCGGGGGTCCGGGTCGGATCCTGCTGGCGCAGGATCGCCGAGGCGGCCGCGACCATCGGTGAGGCCATCGACGTGCCGCTCATGGAGCACTGCTTGCCCGTGATGCAGGTGGAGTAGATGCCGGCGCCCGGGGCGGCCACCGACACGTAGTTGCCGCGGGTGGAGAACGTGGCGATGCGGTCGAGCGAGTCGGTGGCGGCGACCGCGATGGCCCGCGGATGCCGGCCGGGCCAGCTCGGATCGCCCATCGCCCCGTTGTTCCCGGCGGCGGCGACCACGACCGTCGGCGGCTTGCCGCGTGAGGTGTCGGTGGTGGCGGTCTGGATGGCTCGGTCGACGTCGGCGGGGAACTCGCCGCCGGGTGCGCCGAGCGACATGTTGATCACGTCCGCACCCTGCTGATGGGCCCAGAGGATGCCGGCGGCGACGTCGCTCGAGTAGCCGGAGCCGCTGGCGGCGAGCACGCGGACCGGGAGGATGCGGGCGCCGGGTGCGACGCCGCTGCCGCCGATGCCGTTGTCGCGTGCAGCCGAGACGATGCCGGCCACGTGGGTGCCGTGCCCGTGAGGATCGACGTTCCCCGGCGTGCGGTTCTCGGCGCTGCCCCACAGGAAGCTGGTGCCGGCGAGCACTCGGGGCGTGCCGTTGCGCAGCGGTGTCGCCAGGTCCGGCTGGGTGGCCAGCACGCCCGAGTCGATGACGGCCACGGTCGTGCCGAGTCCGTCGAGACCGGCGGCCAGCGCGGTGCTCTGGATGCGGGCAGGGGCGTACTGCTGGGAGGACTGGGGGTCGGCGAGCAACTGGACCGGCACGTCGACGGTCGCGGACACGACGCCGGCGAGTCCGTCGATCCGGTCGGTGAGGGCACTGACCTCGGTGCTGGGCGTGGCGATGTGCTCGACGCTGATCCCGCCCGGAGCGCTGCCGTTCGTGTCGATGACGACGCCCACGCGGACGCCGGGGTCGCCGGCGGTGTCGGCGGCGAGTGCCCGCACATCGGTGACGCTGTCGAGGCGACCCGGCGTGTCGAGTGCGATCGTGACGGGCTCGTCCGGGGTGGCGGCCGCGGCGGGGAGTGCGGCACCGGCGGACCCCATCAGGAGGGTGAGGCTCAGGGCCACCGTGGTCACCGTCTTGTTGCGCACGTTCGGGTATCGGCGCGGCGGGTCCGAACCCGTAGCAAAAGCTGTCGAACTCACGCTCCGTGGGTGGGCGAGGGGAAACCTCACGGCGAGCGGTCCGGAGTGCGAGGCTGGCCGGGTGTTCCGCGCCGTGACGTTCAATCTGCACCGTGGGGCGCCGATGGGTTCCGACGTCACCGACCCCGATGGCATCGCCGCCGTCGTCGCCGCGCTGGACGCCGATGTGCTCGCGCTGCAGGAGATCGACATCGACGTGCCGCGCTCCGATCACCACGACCTGTTCGCGGTGTGTCGTGATGCCGCGCCGGGCCGGACGGGTCACTTCGCCCGCACCGTCGAACTCGACGGCGGAAGCTACGGCATCGGACTGGTGGTCCGTGGTTCGATCGACGACGTGGACGTCGTTCCGCTCACCGGCGAGGGCGAGCCGCGTGCGGTGATCCTGGCCCGCGTCGTGGTCGAACCCGGCACTCGGTCCGACGAAACCGTCGAGATCACGGTCGCAGCGACCCACCTGCAGAACAACCGGCGCGAGGCGCGCGCCCAGCTGATCGAGGCCCTGGCGCTCCTGGGTGAGCGACCCGGACCGCACCTGT
>CAJBIS010000353.1 GCA_903953195.1 uncultured Actinomycetes bacterium | reverse complement strand
GGTCGCTGGTGCGTCGCGTGCGGGTCCTCGACTGGAGCGTCGGCGGCGCCTGAGTCCCCGCCGGCTGGCGCCTGATGTGAATCAGTCGGCTCAGGCGCTTCGGGCGGCAACGGCCTCGGCGAACGCCGCCAGACAGGCCGCGTCGGTGGTGCCGGGGACGAGGATGAACTCGTCGACACCGGCGGCCTCGGCGTCGTCGAGCACCTGCTCGAGCCGCTCCCGGTTCCACACGGGGGCGTCGTCGGCCATCATGCGGGCGAACTTCGTGCCGAAGATCGCCAGGTAGTCGTAGGTGAACGCCTGCAGCACGCCCTGGTCGTCCGCGGTGCCGAGTACGGCGAAGCAGCCGGAGATCTTGCGAGGCGGGGTGTCGCGACCGGCATCGGTCCACGCCTGATCGGCGGCGATCGCGGCGGCGGCCATGCCCTCGGCGCCGGCGTCGAGCGCGAAGCCCGACACGCCGTCGGCCCACTGCGCGGCGCGCGCCAGCGCCTTGGGGCCCATGGCCCCGGCCAGGATCGGCGGACCACCGTGCTGGACGGGGTGCGGCCCGACCGGGTCGGCACCGTCGAACGGTTCGGCGCCCGACCAGATGCGGCGGAGTTCGGCCACGCCGTCGTCGAGTCGCTGATGGCGGCGGTCGAACGACGACTCGGCCGCCAGGTAGTCGTGTTCGCGGCCGCCGATGCCGACCCCGAGCGTCACCCGGCCGTCGCTCAGCACGTCGAGCGTGGCGATCTGCTTGGCGGTCACGTTGATGCGGTGGAAGGGGAGGACGAGCAGGTTCACGAACACCCGGACCCGTTCGGTCAGCGCCGCGGCCGCGGCATTGGTGACCATCACCTCCTGGTTGCGGAACGTGATCCGCTCACCGCAGGAGATGCTCGAGAACGGTCCGGCGTCGATGCCGTGCGACCACTCGACGGTGGTGCGACGGTCGTAGTCCGCGGCCATGGTGGGCAGAGCGACGCCGATCTCCATGGCCGTCACGCTACTCCGGGCCACCCATTGGGCCGATCGGGGCGCAACAGTGCGTGGACACGGTCAGTTTCCGATGGCGGGGGAGTCGCCGCACTCCGCGCCGCACTCCGCGGCGCAGGCGTTCGTGAAGGTGTCTACGCTGAACGCAGCGAACTCACGCGACCCGAGGAGGCCCCATGGCTACCGAACTCCGCATCGTCTCCCTGCGCACCGGCGGCTGGGTCGACTCGCCCGATCAGGCGCCCGGCAAGATCGAGCACGAGGCGCAGCGATCGTCGCAGGACGACCTGGCCGACCTGGCCGAGCTGCTCGAGCAGGGCTGGGCCGTCGTGTCGTCGCTGGGCATGCGCGACTACGGCGACGCCCAGGGCAAGTACGAGGTGGCGAAGCTCCTCGTCCGCCGCGACGCCTGACCCCGCACCCTCGCCTCACGCATCTGCCCCAGCCAACCGTTCTGTGCGGTGGAATGCTGGCCAGAGGCCGCATTCCACCGCACAGAACGGGGCGTGCGGGACTCAGTGTCCGAGGTGCCGACCTCAGACGCCGAGTTTGCGGGCCAGGTTCTCGTCGAGCGCGGCCAGGAACTCCTGGGTGGTGAGCCACTCCTGATCGGGGCCGACGAGCAGGGCGAGATCCTTGGTCATCTGACCGGCCTCGACCGTCTCGACGCACACGGCTTCGAGCGCCTTGGCGAACTCGGTGACCTCGGGGGTGCCGTCCATCGTGCCCCGGTGGGTGAGGCCCTGCGTCCACGCGAAGATCGACGCGATCGGGTTCGTCGACGTCGGGTTGCCCTTCTGGTGCTCCCGGTAGTGACGCGTCACGGTGCCGTGCGCCGCCTCGGCCTCGACGGTCTTGCCGTCCGGGGTCATGAGCACCGACGTCATCAGCCCGAGTGAGCCGAAGCCCTGGGCGACGGTGTCGGACTGGACGTCGCCGTCGTAGTTCTTGCACGCCCAGACGTAGCCGCCCTCCCACTTCATCGCGGCGGCGACCATGTCGTCGATCAGGCGGTGCTCGTAGGTGATGCCGGCGGCCGAGAACGCCTCGGCGAACTCGTCGTCGAAGACCTCCTGGAACAGATCCTTGAAGCGGCCGTCGTAGGCCTTGAGGATCGTGTTCTTCGTCGACAGGTACACGGGGTAGTTGCGCTGCAGGCCGTAGCGGAACGAGGCGCGGGCGAAGTCCCGGATGCTGTCGTCGAAGTTGTACATGCCCATGACGACGCCACCGCCGGCGGGCATCTTCACGACCTCGAACTCCATCGGCTCGGCGCCGTCGTCGGGGGTGTAGGTGAGGGTGACGGTGCCAGCACCGGGGGCCACGAAGTCGGTGGCCCGGTACTGGTCTCCGTGGGCGTGACGACCGATGACGATCGGCTTCGTCCACCCCGGCACGAGCCGCGGGATGTTCGAGCAGATGATCGGCTCGCGGAACACGACGCCACCGAGGATGTTGCGGATCGTCCCGTTCGGGGAGCGCCACATCTTCTTGAGGCCGAACTCCTCGACGCGGGCCTCGTCGGGGGTGATCGTGGCGCACTTCACGCCGACGCCGAACTCCTTGATGGCATTCGCGGCGTCGACCGTGATCTGGTCGTCGGTGGCGTCCCGGGCCTCGATGCCCAGGTCGTAGTACTTGAGGTCGATGTCGAGGTAGGGGAGCACCAGCTGCTCCTTGATGAACTCCCAGATGATCCGGGTCATCTCGTCGCCGTCGAGCTCGACGACGGGGTTCTGCACCTTGATCTTGGCCATCGGATACGGGCTCCTCTCCCTCTGGTGTGGAGGGCTCGGTGGGGATTCCAGACAGGTTGGAGACAAGTCAGGATAGCGACCCGACCCCGAGGCGTTCGCCGCCGCCCGGGTCGTGACGATTCCGCCGGGCGGGCGGGCCGCAGGCTCAGCGCCGGGGCGCCGGAACGATCCGGTCGCCCTCGAGCGTCCAGATCGTGGTGGCCGGCGCCCCGAGCGGGGTGTCGCCGACGGTCACGACCGCCTCGGTGTCGCTCAGGCGGTCGACGGCGATCAGCGGCACGGCGTCGGTGGCGTCGCGGGGTGACGTGGAGACGAACCGGGCGCCCGGGCCGTCGAGCGTGACCCGGTGGATGGCGCCGCCGCCCTCGCTACGACCGACCAGTTCGGTGCTGACCCGGGTGTCGCCGTCGGAGCGGTACTCGAGGGCCGACCAGATCCCGGTCGCGTTGTCCCAGCCGGCGAGCGCCACCGCCGCCGGCAGGACGTTGCGCCCGACGTACGCGCCGTCGCGTTCATCGGGAACGACGAGCACGACCGCGGGCTGGTCGGCGGGGAGCGCACGCAGCGAGTCGATGAGGGGCGCGGCCTGCTCGCCGGCAGCGATCCACCGGGCCTGCGCGGGCACGAGCGCAACGACGCATGCGATACCCACGGCACCGAGCAACCCGACACCAAAGGCCCGGCGCGCCGACCACAGCGCGGCCACACCCCACGCGGTCAGCGAGACGGCGAACACCGACGGCAGGAGCGCCAGACGTTCACCGAGCGACACGGTGGCCGACACACCGAGCACGGCCCCGGGGACGGCGGTGATGAGCAGCGCGACCACGAGGAACGGCACCGGCCAGGCTCGTGGCGAACCGTGGCCCGCTGCCGGCCGGTTCCGACGCGTGACCACCATGATGAGCGCGGCGACGACGATCACCGCGGCCCCTGCGGCGACGCTCCACGCGTTCGACGGCAGCGGCGGCACGAACGAGCGCACGACCGTCGATGCCCAGCGCCGGATCGGGCCGACGGGCGCACCGGCGAGCAGATCGCCGGCGCCGTACCCACCGGAATCGCTCACCCGCACCGCCCGCCACAGCCACCACACGGCGCCGAGCGCGTAGAACGGCCACGCCGATGCCGCAGCGCGCCACCAGTCGCCGCCGGTCCCGGACCGGTCGTCCTCAGTGCCGTCGTTCGGCACGCTGCCCGTCCAGCGACGCGCCACCTCGAACGTCGAGATGACGAGCGGCCACACGATGGCGGACTCCTTCGAGCCGAGCGCCGCCACGAACAGCACGAGCGATGCCACCGTCCAGCGGATCGCACCGGGTGGCCACGACCCGTCGCCGGCCGCCGCTCGATCATCACGGGCCATCCACCACGTGAGCAGCGCGCCGAGACCGCAGGCCGTGGCGATCAGGTCGCCGCGTCCGCCGATCCAGGCGACGGCCTCGGCGTGCGCGGGCCACGCGATGAACAGTGCGGCGGCAACGGCGGCCGGCAGCATCGAACCGACGCGCGCACGGCCATCGCCGCGGCCACCGTCATCCCCATCCCCGTCGCCACCGTCATCGCCTCGCGCCGTGGTGCGGAGGTTCTCGTCCGCTCCGGGGTCGGCCCCGGAGTCGGCCCAGAGACGGAACACGAGCACACCGACCAGCCAGGCCGTGAGTCCCGTGAGCACCAGTGCGGTGACGTGGTAGCCGCGCGGGTTCAGATCCCACAGCGCCCGGTCGAGTCGCAGGCTCGCGAGCGCCACCGGCCGGTACAGGCCCGATCCTCCGCTCAGTCCGTCGGCCGTCGACGCCCGGACGATGCCCTCGAGGTCGTCGCCGGCGAACCCGACCCGCAGCGTCGGGAACCAGGCGGTGACGGCGCCGGCGACACACGCCAGCAGCGTGGCGAGTGCCGTCCATGGTGGTCGCCGGCGACCCGACCGACCCCCGTGACCCACGGCGGGCAAACGGTCGTCGAAACGGTCGTCGAGGCGGTCGTCACTCGGCTCGCTGTCCGCG
>CAJBIS010000352.1 GCA_903953195.1 uncultured Actinomycetes bacterium | reverse complement strand
CCTTGCGGCGCTCGCCGAAGCCCGGGGCCTTGACGGCGACCGAGGAGAAGGTGCCACGGATCTTGTTGACCACGAGGGTGGCCAGGGCCTCGCCCTCGACGTCCTCGGCCACGATCAGGAGCGGACGACCGCCCTGCATGACCTTCTCGAGCACGGGGACCAGGTCCTGGACGGAGCCGATCTTGCCGTTCACGAAGAGGATGTAGGGGTTCTCGAGGACCGCTTCCTGACGCTCGGCGTCAGTCACGAAGTACGGGGAGAGGTAGCCCTTGTCGAAGAGCATGCCCTCGGTGAACTCGAGGTCCATGCCGAAGGTGTTGGACTCCTCGACGGTCACGACGCCGTCCTTGCCCACCTTGTCGATGGCGTCGGCGATGACCTCGCCGATGCGGGGATCGGCGGCCGAGATGGCGGCGACCTGGGCGATCTCCGACTTCTCGTCGACCTCCTTGGCCGAGTTGGCGATCGACTCGACCGCCGCGGCGACGGCGGCCTCGATGCCGCGCTTGACGCCCATCGGGTTGGCGCCGGCGGCCACGTTGCGGAGGCCCTCACGGACCAGCGCCTGGGCCAGCACGGTGGCGGTGGTGGTGCCGTCACCGGCGACGTCGTTGGTCTTGGTGGCGACCTCCTTCACCAGCTGGGCGCCCATGTTCTCGAACGGGTCCTCCAGCTCGATCTCACGGGCGATGGACACGCCGTCGTTGGTGATGGTCGGGGCGCCGAACTTCTTGTCGAGCACCACGTTGCGGCCCTTGGGACCGATGGTGACCTTCACGGCGTCTGCGAGACGGTTCACACCGGCTTCGAGCGCCCGGCGTGCGTCTTCGTCGAACTTCAGAATCTTGGACATGTGGTTCTCTCTCGTGTCGTTGTGGGTGTCAGGTCAGGACCGGGTCACTTGACCACGGCGAGCACGTCACGGGCGTTGAGGATCAGCAGGTCCTCACCCTCGATCGTGATCTCGGTGCCGCCGTACTTGCTGTAGACGACGGTGTCGCCCTCGGCGATGTCCATGGGGACCCGCTCGTTGTCGTCGCCGAAGCGACCCGGGCCGACGGCGAGGACCTTGCCCTGCTGGGGCTTCTCCTTGGCGGTGTCGGGAATGACGAGACCGCTGGCGGTGGTCTCCTCGGCCTCGTTCGGCCGGACGACGATGCGATCCTCGAGGGGCTGCAGTTTCACGGTTGCCTCCATGGGGCGGTTAGCACTCTGACATTGCGAGTGCCAAAGGTAGCAGTCGACATCGTGGAGTGCTAATCACCCGGGGACACCGGCGATGTGCCACTCGTCACGTGGACGTGGGATCAGGCGGGGAAGGGCCGGATCCAACGACCGTGGAAGTCCGTGTGCGCCACCAGCGAATCGCGGCCGTCCGGCCAGGTCCGCAACCAGACCGCCGCCCGCCGACGATCCCACTCATCGGGTTCGAAGCGGATCCATGCCAGGGGCCGCTCCTCCGAGGCCTGCTCCCCCGCGGCCTCGAGCGCCTCGGTGATCCGCCACCGCTGCTCGACCGGGATGTACTGCCAGACCACCGAGTGCATCACGGCGGTGCCGGCGTGCTCGGCGGGGACCACCGACAGCGTCTCGGCGAGCGCTCCCGCCGTGTCGGACACCGAGCGGATCTCGGCGGGGACAGCGCGCGCGACCTCAATCGCGGCGCGCAACCGCGCCAGCCGAGCCGACTGATCGGGCCAGACGAACGAGAGCAGCGTCAGCGCACCGTCCTCGGTGGCGACATCGATCGGATGCGGGTCGAGACCGATCCGCTCCGACACCTCCGGGAGTTGCAGCGTCGGCGGCAGTGACTCGCCATCGACGACCGACGAGGAGACCACGACGCCGTCGGAGGAACCGGCACCGAGCACCAGCGGGCCGTCGTCATCGGCGAACACGATCCGGAACCGGTCCAGTCGCAGGTTCAGACCGCCCGAGCACCCGAGCTCGACGAGACGCCACCGGGCGCCGTCACGCGCCACCGCAGCACGGGCCAGCGCCAGCCCCAACCCGGCCGATCGACCGACCTCGTTGGTCTGCACCTCGCGTCCCAGACCGGCGGTGAGCTCGAGACCGTGCGTGCGCACGAGGTCGGTCCACGACGCCCACAGGTCGCCGTCATCATCCGGGACGGCGCCGCCGCAGCTCGGCAGCACCGACGCCCACCCGTCCGCCGCGCCGCTGAGCGCCAGTCGGTGCGCGGCCCCGAGCAGCCGCAGTGCACCGGCCTGACCGAAGCGGAGCTCGGCGCGAGGCTCGACCAGATCCCAGGTCGCACCGCGGCGCGCGCAGTCGTCGGCGAGGAGCCGCAGCAGCCGGTCGTAGAGCGGCGAACCGAGGTCGGCGCAGATCACAGCCTGCTGGACGAATCGACCGGACCAGTCATCCGGTCCGCCGTCGCCCGGCGACTCCGGCGGCGTCACATCACCCGAGGTCACGCGGCCCGAGGTCACGTCGCCCGAGCTCACGCGGGCAGCGTCGACAACCGGAGATTCGGATCGGCGCCGCAGTCGAGCGACGTCGGCCCATCCAGACGGAGGCGGTACCAGCCCGCCGACGCGATCATCGCCGCGTTGTCGGTG
>CAJBIS010000351.1 GCA_903953195.1 uncultured Actinomycetes bacterium | reverse complement strand
TCGGCTACGACCGGGCGTTCTCGTTCGAGGCGAAACACGATCCGTTCCTGCCACTGGCGGTCGCCGCCGAGCACACCGATCGGATCGAACTGGGCACGGCGTTGGCCATCGCCTTCGCACGCAGCCCGATGACCATCGCCAACGCGGGTTGGGACCTGCAGCTGCTGACCGGCGGGCGGTTCCATCTGGGGCTGGGCTCGCAGATCCGGCCGCACGTCGAAGAACGTTTCTCCATGCCGTTCGCTCCGGCGGCCGACCGCATGCGTGAGCTGGTGCTGGCGGTGCGGGCCATCTGGTCGACATGGCAGGACGGTACGCCGCTCGACTTCCGCGGCGAGCACTACACCCACACCCGCATGGTCCCGGCGTTCGATCCCGGGCCGCTCGAGTGGGGTCCGCCGCCCGTGCTGCTCGGTGCCGTCGGCCCACGGATGACCGAGGTCGCCGGCGAGGTGGCCGACGGGCTGCTGGTGCATCCGGTCAACACGCGGCGTTCACTGCTCGAGCTGACGCTCCCGGCGTTGGAACGCGGCGCCGGCCGTGCCGGACGCTCGATCGACGATCTGGAACTGGTGTGCGTCACCATCGTGGTGACCGGACGGGATGAGCAGGAGTTCGTGCGCAGCCGCGAGGCGGTGCGTGAACAGTTGGCGTTCTACGCGACGACACCGGCGTACGCGCCGGTGTTCGAGCTGCACGGCGCCGACGGGCTCGGCGACGAGGCCCGCCGGCTCGCCCGTGCCGGTCGCTGGGCCGACGCCGCGGCGCTCATCGACGACGACCTGCTCGAGACGATCGCGGTCGTGGGGGAGCCGGCACAGGTGGCCGCCGCCATCCGTGAGCGCCTGTCGGGCATCTCGGACCACGTGAGTCTGGTCAACAACCGGGCACCCGATCCGACGCACTTCGCGCCGGTCGTCGCTGCGCTCCACGACTGATCGGCCACGCCGCTCGTGGCGCGGCGCACCGCGGCGGCGTCAGCGAATGAGTGATGCGCCGATGACCGTGAAGTCGATGCGCTCCCACGGGAGCGTGGCGCCGGTCTCGTGCAGGATGCCGACGCGTCCGCCGGGGACCGCCACCAGGTCGGAGTAGCCGGACGGACCGGGCGAGATGAGGGTGCCGTCGCTCCACGTCGCGCCCGAGTCACCCGATGCCCGCACCCCCAGATCGACGCGATCCGACTGGTTCATCGGCGCGGAGAAGAGCGCCCGTTCCGTGGTGGCATCCCACAGCAGCGACCCCTGCACCACCGGGACGACCAGGCCGACCTGTTCGCGGTACGGCGCCGTGAACGTCTGGCCACCATCGGTCGACGCGGTCTGGAGCCGGTGCCACTGTTTCGCCGCGTCCTGGTCGCGACTCGAGAACAACACGGTGCCGTCCGGGAGCTGCGTGGCGGTGCTCTCATCGGGCCAGATGGCACCCGGTCCGCCGGGGGAGTCGTCGACGGCGCCGATGCGCCAGGTCGCGCCACCGTCGTCGCTGAGGAGCACGTGGTCGCCGAACATCACGCCGGCCGTGGAGTGGTTGGCCGCCGCCACGAGCCGGCCGGCGTGTGGCCCGGTGGTGAGCTGCGTGGCGTGGCCGGGTCCGACGGTGTTCCAGCGCCAGTCGGGCCGCATGGTCGTGGCGCTGATGTCGGCGGGTGTCGACCACGTGGTCCCGTCGTCGGTGCTCGCGATCAGCCACACCTTGTTGGTCTCGACGCTGGTGCCGGTGACGATCTCGATCTCGTCGTCGCCGCCGTGCTTGTGGGTGGCGAGCACGCTGATCCTGCCGGTCGAGGCGTCGACGACGGGGGACGGATTACCGACGAAGTTGGCGCCGTCGTCGGCGAGCACCTGCAGCGGACTCCACGTGGCGCCGTCGTCGGAGGATCGTTTCAGCACCAGGTCGACGTCACCGGCGTCGTTCGCGGAACCGCGCCGCCCCTCGGCGAACGCGAGCAGCGTGCCGTTCGCGGCAGCGACGACGGCCGGGATCCGGAACGTGTCGTACCCGGACTCGCCCTGGGCGAACACCGACACGCTCGTCGCCGGCGCCGATGAACGATCGACGGCGGTCGTCGTGACGTTCGCAGGCGCCGCGGTGGTCGACGGCGCCGCGCCGTCACCGGACGAACAGGCTGCGGCGGCGATGCCGAGGGTGGCCACGAACACGGCGAGCGCGGCGCGGGCCGGTCGGCTCACGAGTGGGAGCGGCGCCGGTACAGCTCGCGGACGGACCACGGGATGATCAGCGTGATCAGCGTGGTGACGCCGAGCGCAATGAGCGCTCCGGAGCGGACCTCTTCGGGCGACCGGTCGCCGGCGCCGAGCTGCGTCGACCAGTACCAGAGCTGGAACCCGACGGGGAGGGAGAGCAGCCAGAACCAGAGCAGGGGGTCACGGAACGCAGACCGGTTCTCACCGGCGTCCTGTGCGTTCTGCGCTTCCTGCACGTCGGGCACGAGGTGCACTCCTCTGCGGCCACTCACGGCTGCGGTCGTTACCTGAGAACCATCTTAGGGTACCGCTTCGGTGCCGAACCGCCTCGAGGCCGCCGACGGCGCCCTCAGCTCCGAAGGACCTTGTCCATCGACCGACCCCTGGCGAGCTCGTCGACGAGCTTGTCGAGATACCGGATCTGCTGCATCAACGGATCCTCGACGTCCTCCACCCGGACACCGCACACGACCCCGGTGATCTTCGACACGTTCGGATTCAGTTCCGCATCGGCGAAGAACTGCTCGAACGTCACGTCGGCGGCGAGGCGGGCCCGCAGCCCGGCGTCGTCGTACCCCGTGAGCCACTCGATCATCTGGTCGAGCTCGGCCTGCGTACGACCCTTGCG
>CAJBIS010000350.1 GCA_903953195.1 uncultured Actinomycetes bacterium | reverse complement strand
CGCACAGGAACATGCCGAACAGCGGGACGTAGATGACCTCCTCGGGACCGACCATCCACAGCCGATCGATCGTGACGACGGCGGCGAACGCGGCGGTCCTCAGCGCGAGGGGGAGCAGCGGGCGGCGCCGGTGCAGCGCCGCGAGCCACGGCGTGCAGGCGATCAGGATCAGGAACGTCGACATGAACCACAGGTGGGTGGTCACGTCGGTGAGTCCGGGCATCACCCGCGGCTGGACGACGGGGATGACGGAGTCCGGGACCCGGAACCATCGGGGGGTCCATTCATCCGTGCCCCAGTACCGCCAGGCGAACGCGCCGACGACCAGGCCGGTCCCGAGCAGCGCCCAGTACGGGAGCACGAGTCGCCGGTAGCGGTCGACCCAGTACTGGCGGGTGCTGTGTCGCTCGAGCGACGGTGCGGCGAGCGCCCCCGACGTGAAGAAGATCAGTGGCATCCCCGGCAGGATCCACGACGGCGCCGGCCACCACAGCCAGCCGGTCGACCCTGCGGCGTGGATGAGGAACACCCGCAGGATCGCCACGGCTCGGACGAGATCCAGGAACCGGTCCCGCTCACGACGCGGGACGGGCGCAACGGCGGTGGCCCGGATCCCGTCCGGATCGGCGCCCAGTGCGCCGGTCGAGTCGTCGGTGGACGAGGTCGTCACGGACGCACGCTACCGGTCCACCGTCGCCGCCTCGAAGCCCGGGTGGCGACGGGAGCGGCGGTAGGGTTCGGCCATGCGCAAGGCCCTGATCGCCACCGATGTCCTCACTGTCGTGTTGATCCTCGTGCAGGCGTTGATCGCGGGACAGTCCCTGTACGCCAGTGCGAACATCTCGGTCCACGGATTCGTCGGCAACGGCACGTTCGCCGTGGCCGTCGTGGCGCTGGTGCTCGCCTTCGTGGCCCGGGTCCCCGTCTGGTTGCTGGTGCTCAACGGCCTGTTGGCGCTGCTCCTGTTCTTCCAGACCGGCCTCGGTTACGTGGGCCGGGACAGCTCGGTGGCGGCCTCGTTCCACATCCCGCTCGGCGTGACGGCGTTCGGGTTGGCGACGGCCGCGATGGTGGGTGCCATCGTCGTGGTGGTCGGAACCCGGGCGCTCGCCGACGCACCCGGCCCGGGATCGTCGGCCTGACGACGTTGTGATGCCGGCGTGCCGCCGGCCCGATCGCATCGTCGCGTTGGTGCGACGGCGAGTGACGTCAGCGGGGTTCGATGGCACGCACTGCGTCGGCCAGGAACTCCCGCGGCGTGTGGAGCGATCGACCGGCGACGATCAGGGCTTCGTCGGCGTCGTGACCGTGGTGACGTCGGAGCCATGCGGCCGCGACGGTCGGGGTGCGGTTCTCAGCGGCGACGCAGTGCACGAAGACGCGTCGACCGTCGGCGACGGCGGCGGCCACGGTGTCGACGAGGTCCGTGAGGACCCACACCAGGTTCGGGTTGTCTGCGGACTCCGTGTCGTGGATGCCGATGACGTGGTGCTCGACGTGATCGGGGACGTCCCGGGTGCCCATCCGGCACAACGACACGACCACGTCAGCCCCCTCCTTCACGGCGTCGGCGAGTGTGGTGACATCACCGAACCGAACCCCGGCGAGCTCCGAGTCGCGTCCGACGGGGGCGGCACTCGAGCGGTAGTGGCCCAGGAGGGAGTCGCACCCGGGCCACCCGTTCGCGCCGGGCGCCCCACCGTTGGCCGCCCAGCGGGCGGCGGTGTCGAGCCGGGACGCGGTCCACGCGTCGTCGGCTGTCGCGCCGCGTCCGTGCAGGATCCGGCGCCACTCGACCGGCACGGCGGTGGCACCCCAGCGGGCGCCGAGCAGTGAACCGGCGATGGCGGCGACCGTGTCGGTGTCGCCGCCGACCCGGACCGCCGCCTCCAGCGAGCGGCGCAGGTGGTCGGGTGCGTGGTGCGCACGGGGAACCGGGGTGCACTGAGCGGCCGCGAGTGCCGCCTGGAAGGCGTGCACGACCCAGCCGTTGCGGGTGAACTCGCGGGGTGAGGCGATCTCGGCCTCGCTGATGAGACCGGCCCAGCGATCGCGACGGTCGGCCGGAAGATGGTCGAGCCCGACACGAAGGGCATCCGCGTACGACCAGACGGCCTCGGCGCCGGGCGCGTGGTGGATGCTGTGGTCGATCGCCACGGACCAGAGCGCACACGCGTCCAGACAGTCGGGATCGGCGTGGGTGAGCGCCGAGAACTCGACGGCGAGGGTTGCGATCTCGTCGGGCCGTCCGGGCGCTGCGAGCGCGATGGGCCCCGTGCGCATGAGCGACCCGTTGCCGGCGGACCTGTCCGGGTGGGCCCGGTGGTACTCGGCGGCGGCCTGTGCGAGGGAGCCCGCACTGCGGAGCACCGCGCTCGTCTGGACTCCGACATCGGCCGGCCCGCTCGAGAACCAGGTCCGGAAGGCGTCGGACGCAGCTGCGGGGTCGGTG
>CAJBIS010000349.1 GCA_903953195.1 uncultured Actinomycetes bacterium | reverse complement strand
TCGGAACAGCAGCACCGTGACGAGCGGCTGGTGACCGGTGACCGAGGCGACGGTGGAACTCAGCCACAACCAGAAGGGACCGTAGGGGCACGGCGTCCCGCGCCAGATCGGGTCCACCAGATTGAGATAGGCGTTGCCCTGACCGAGCACCCGGACGCCGAGCGTGTAGGGGTCGTAGCCGCGGGACACCATCTCGCCCTGGCCCGAGTAGCTGAAGATGTCACGGCTGAACAGCGCCGGACCGAACACGAACGGCAGCGACCACAGCACCCACACCGCCACGGCGCTCCGGGTGCGCACGGCATCGTCGGCGTGGAACCGGCGACGGACCTCCCGGAACACGGCGATCCACGCGGCGAGCATCATGCCGACTCCGCACATGGCGATCAGCACCGTGACGACGTTCTCGGCGGGCGGGAGGCTGCGACCGGACAGCGGGTAGAGCAGCGTGAGCGAACCGGCCGGTCGGGTCACGGCGCCGAACACAACGGTGACGATCGCTCCGACGAATCCGACGATCACCGGGCGGCGAAGGCCCGGATCGGCGAACGGCGCGGCGAGCGCGTCGACGGCGTCGCTCAGCGGTCGTCGGGTCGGGCGTTCGGGGGAGGCGGCGTCGGCCTCGGACCTCGTCTGGGTCACGGCGGAGCTCCTGGTCACACGTCGACGGGCAGGGGGCGGGCCCGTCGCCGACCCCCACACTAGGAGGTCGGCCGTTCCGAGCGACAGCGTCGGCTCAGCGGACGACCCACGCCCGGGGATCGAGGCCGTACACGGCGAGGAACTCGGCGAAGAGATCCGGGTGTTCTCGATGCAGCCCGAGCGGGTCGCAGAAGAAGGCCTCGGTGGCCACGGCGAAGAACTCCCCCGGGTTCACACCGGCGTACGGGTCGAGGACGTGACCGGCTCGGCCCTCCACGACCTGCTCGAAGATCTCGGTGCAGACCCGGATCCATCGCTGCGCGGCATCCGGATCGGTGATCGGCGGGGTGCCGTCGACGACGCCATCGAGCATGTCGACGACGTGCGCGAACTCGTGGATCACGACGTTGCGTCCGCGACGCGGGTGGCGCACGTCGTCGACGACCTCGTCCCACGCCAGCAGGATGGGGCCGCCGTCGACGGCCTCACCCAGGATCTCGGTCGGTTCGTCCGAGACGACACCGTCCACCTGCGAGTGCTCCCCCTCCATCACGATCGTCGTCGGGTGCACGATCACTGCGTGCACCCGGCCCAACGCACCCTCGGGGAGCTCGAGCACCACCAACTGCGCCAGCGAGGCGATCGTGACGCGCATCTCGTCGGTGATCTCGAAATCACGCGCCGGTTCCCACGACACGTCGAGCACCATCTCGAGCACCCGGCGCTCGAAACGGGTCAGTTGCTCGGCGTCGAGCGTGCGGTACCAGCGGAAGCGCTGCTCGCACAGCGACCGCCAGTCGTCCGGGAAGCCCGCGTCGAGACGTTCCTGCCGCTCCCGGCGGCGGCGCGATCGCTTCCACACCGTCCCAGCATCGCCTGCATCGAGGTCGCTGTCACACCCGCTCGCCACCATGGGCGCATGGACTCCACCATCATCCTCATCGCCGTGCTCGCCGGAATCGTCCTGCTGGTGCTCGCCACGGTCGTCGGTATCGCGCTCGGCACACGGCTCGGACGGGGCCGCCAGCGCGACACGGTGCCGGGTTACCTCCAGGCCCAGGGCCAGTCCATCGCCGGTCGGCTCGCGGAGTTCTCGCGGCATCTCGACCAGCTCGACTCGCAGCGTCAGAGCGAGACGGCGGTGCTCCAGCACGCCGTCGAGGATCTGCGGCGGTCCAACGACCAGATCCGCGACGAGGCGCGCAGCGTCGCCAGCGCCATGCGTGACAACCAGTCACGGGGCGTGTGGGGCGAGATGCAGCTGCGACGCGTGCTCGAGAGCAGCGGGATGCAGCAGCACGTCGACTTCGTCGAGCAGCACAGCTTCACCGGCGGAGCGAACGGCACGTCGTCGCGACCCGACGCGGTCGTGCAGCTCCCCAACGGCCGATGCGTGGTCCTCGATGCCAAGGTCCCGCTCGACCGCTTTCTCGATGCCACGGCGACCGACGACCCCGCGGAACGTGCCCGCCTGCTCGCCGAACATGCCAAGGGCGTCGCCGGCCACCTGCGAGCGCTCGCCGGCCGCGCCTATGACGACGTCGTGCCCGGATCGGTCGACGTGGTCGTGATGTTCCTGCCGGGTGACTCGTTCCTCGCCGAGGCACACCTGGCGGACCCCGCCCTCCTCGATCTGGCCTTCCAGCATCGGATCGTCCTGGCGTCGCCGTCGACGCTGCTGGGCTTCCTCCGCGGCATCGCGCTCGGCTGGCGGGAACAGCGGCTCGCCGATGAGGCCCGGACCGTCGAGGCGCTCGGCCGGGACCTGCACCAGCGACTCAGCGTCTTCTCGAACCACCTCGCGAAGACCGGCAAGGCCCTCGGCCGAGCCGTCGAGTGCTTCAACGACGCGGTGGGCTCACTCGACCGCAGCGTGATGCCACAGGCGCGCCGGTTCGAGGAGCTCGGTGCCGGATCGGCCAAGCAGCTGGCAACCGTCGACCGGCTCGACGAGCCGGTCCGCTAGTGCGTGACCGCAGGCGGTCCATCGGCGGCGATCGGCGCGTCGACCGCGTCGACGGCTGGCGACTGAGTTCGACGCCGAGCTCGCCGCAGAGACCGCCGCAGAGACCGCCGCAGAAACCGTCGGCGAGACGGAATCGGGGCTCAGCGCAGGCCGAGGGCGCTGCGGATGCGGACGCGGTGCGCGTCGGGGTCGCCGTTGGCGTAGCTGAGCGCCCAGGCCCGCTTCATGGACAGGTGCAGGTCGTACTCGACCGTGTACCCGATCGCACCATGGCACTGCAGCGACGTCGAGGCGGCCTGCCGTGCGGCCTCGGATGCCCGCATCTTCGCCATCGACACGTGCAGCGGGGCCTCAGGGAGTCCGTGCGCCAACGAGTAGGCCGCGTGCAGGACGAGCGGAGCCGCGAACGACACTGCGAGTGCGGCGTCGGCGAGTTGGTGCTTCACCGCCTGGAACGTTCCGACGGCCACGCCGAACTGCTTGCGCTCCGCCACGTAGCCGACGGTCAGATCCAGCATCTGTTCGCCCAGCCCGACGAGCTCGGCGGCACTGGCGAGCGCCAGTCGGTCGGCAGCAGTCGCCGCGAGGGAGGCCGCCTCCGGGCCCGACAGCAGCACCGAACCGCCTCGCCGTTCGACCCGGCCGGGTCGCCTCCCGCCATCGACGGACTCGAGCGCCTCGATGGTGACCTCATCAGCGGTGGCGAGCACGATCTCGACGCCGCCGGAGCCGTCGGTGCAGAAGATGAACGCGTCGGCGGTCGACGCCGAGGCCACCGGCGCCGATGTGTCGATGACCGGCAGGACGGTCGAGCCGGCAGCGATCCGTCCGAGCCAGTCGTCCGCCACCGCTCCGCCGATCGCCGCGAGCAGCGCGGCGGCGGCATGGGCGCTCTCGCCGACCGGATCGGGCAGCGCTCGGCGTCCACACTCGATCAGGAGCGGGACCATGTCCTCGTCGCCCATGCCGAGCCCACCGACCGACTCGGGGACCATCAGCCCGAGCACACCCATCTCGGCGAGCGCGTCCCATGCCGGTCGGACCCGGCCGTCGGTGTCCCACGCATCCCGGACCGCATCAGGGGTGCAGACGTCCGAGAGCAGCGACGCGACCGCGTCTCGGAAGTCGACCTGGTCCTCACTGAGTGCGAAGCGCACGGCCCCTACTTCCTCGGCAGGCCGAGCACGCGCTCGGCGACGATGTTGCGCTGGATCTCGTTCGTGCCGGCGTAGATCGGACCGGAGAGCGCGAACTCGTAGCCCTTCATCCACGGGCCGTCGAGCTCGGCGTCGGCACCGAGCAGATCGAGCGCCGCCTCGTGGAGCCGCACGTCGAGTTCCGACCAGAAGATCTTGTTGTACGACGACTTGGCGCCCGGTGACCGGCCCTCGACGATGCCGGTCACATCACCGAGCGTGTAGAGCGCGTACGCCTCGGCGTCCACCCACGCGTCGACGACCCGGTTGGCGAGCGCTTCACCCAACCGACCCGAGGCGTCGACCTCGCGCGCGAGCGCCAGCAGACGCGATGCCGTGGCCTGGAATCGTCCCGGCGACCGGAGCGTGAGCCCCCGCTCCGAGGTGGTCGTGGCCATGGCCACACCCCAGCCCTGGTCGACGTCGCCGAGGATGCCGCCGCGGGCCATGGTCGAGTCCGAGCCGTCGTCGTCCGGAATGAACACGTCGTCGCAGAACACCTCGGCGAACCCTTCGTCGCCGTCCAGTCGGCCGAAGCCGCGCACGGTGACGCCGTCGGCGTCGAGCGGCACGAGGAAGTAGGTGAGTCCCCGGTGGCGTTCGGCCTCGCCGTCGGTGCGGAACAGGCCGAACAGGTGGGTGCAGAACGCCCCGCGGGTCGTCCAGGTCTTCTGACCGGTGAGTCGCCACCCGCCCGCGGTGTCGTCCCGCACCGCTCGCGAGGTCACGCCTGCCAGATCGGATCCGGCATTGGGCTCGGACCAGCCCTGACACCACAGGTCGGCCGCCGCCGCCATGCGCGGCAGGTAGTACTCCTGCTGAGTCGAGGTCCCGAACTCGAAGATCGAGGGTGCGAGCAGGAAGATGCCGTTCTGGGTGACGCGCTGCGGCGCACCGGCCCGGTAGTACTCCTCCTCGAAGATCAGCCACTCCCAGAGCGAGGCGTCCCGACCGCCGTACGCCTCGGGCCAGGACACCACCGCCCAACGGGCGTCGTGCAGTCGATGCTCCCAGTCGAGGTGTGCTGCGAACCCATCGCGGGTGTCACCCGACGGCAGGGCCGGCTGGGGCACGTGTCCCTC
>CAJBIS010000348.1 GCA_903953195.1 uncultured Actinomycetes bacterium | reverse complement strand
GGTTCAGTGATGGGTCCGCACCCATACCCGTGGATGGTGCGTGAGTTCCACCGGGTCATCGGGGACGAGTCCAACGAGCAGACCCGGTCGCTGCTCGACGGCGAACTGCCTGACATGGTCGTGGCCTGCGTCGGCGGTGGCTCCAACGCCGCCGGCATCTTCTCGGGTTTCGCCGAGGAACCGTCGGTCGAACTCGTCGGGGTCGAGCCCGCGGGCGGCGCCGCCGTCGGTACGGGCGTGCCCGGCATCGTCCACGGCATGCGGTCGTACCTGATGCAGGACGAGTTCGGTCAGGTCCTCGAGGCGCACTCGATCTCTGCGGGACTCGACTATCCGGGGGTCGGTCCCGAGCACTCGTACCTGTCGAGCATCGGCCGGGCCCGGTACGAGTCCGTGAACGACGCCGAGGTCGTGGACGCGTTCGTGCTGCTGTCACGCACCGAGGGCATCATTCCGGCACTCGAGCCGGCGCACGCGCTGGCGTGGGTGGCCCGGGAGCGTGCTTCGCTCGCTGGTCAGACGGTGCTGATCAACATGTCGGGCCGGGGCGACAAGGACGTCGCCCAGATGATGGACGTCCTTCGTGAACGCATCTGAGGTCGGCGACTCGGCGCGCACGGCGCCGGGCGCCCTGCAGGCGTCGCTCGAGTCGCGGCTCGCCGCCGGCGGCAAGTGCCTGGTGCCGTACCTGACGGGCGGCCTGGGGGAGTGGACGACCTTCGTGCAGGCGGCGGCGTCGGCCGGCGCCGACGGCATCGAGATCGGGATCCCGTTCTCGGACCCGGTCATGGACGGTCCGGTCATCCAGGAGGCCTCCGAGCTGGCGCTGCAGGCTGGTGCCACCCCTCCGGGCATCCTCGACGAACTCGGACGCTGTGACGTGCGGGTGCCGCTCGCCGTGATGACGTACGCGAATCTGGTCGACCGGTTCGGGTACGAGCGGTTCGCCGCCTCGATGATCGCCAACGGCGTCAGCGCCGCGATCCTGCCCGACATCCCGCTCGAGGAGTCGGGTGCGTGGTGCGCCGCCGCCGACGCGCACGGGGTCGAGACGGTCATGCTCGCCGCACCAACCGGGTCCGACGAGCGTCTGGAACGGATCGTCGACCGAGCCCACGGGTTCGTCTACGCCGTCGGACTGCTCGGCATCACGGGCGAGCGGGCTGAGCTCGCCGACTCCGCCAAGGTGATCGCGTCCCGCCTGAAGGCCGTGACCGACAAGCCCGTCCTGGTCGGTGTGGGCATCTCGACGCCCGAGCAGGCCGTCGAGGTGTGCGAGGTGGCCGACGGTGTCGTGGTCGGCTCGGCGGTGGTGCGCCGGGTGCTCGAGACCCGCGACGCCGAGGCGGTGGCCGAGCTGATCGGCTCGTTCCGCGACGCCCTCGACCGCGGCTGAACGCCCGCATCCCTGCAATCCCGGGGTGAGTGAGGCCCCGCCGGTCCGCCACGTGCGGTGCTGTGGGGCCCGAATTGACCCCATTTCCGCTCACGGAGCGCGCGAAAGCGCGGAAACACAAGGGAAATCCCACGCGCGGCCGCTGGGTCGTGATAATCACACACCTGAAATTTGCTGTCGGAGTCGATTGATCCGGCGTCGACCTGGAGGACCAAACATGAACAAGACCGAACTCATCGAGACCATCGCCCAGCGCACGGATCTCTCCAAGAAGGACGTGCAGTCGGTGCTCGACAACTTCGAGGACATCGCCGGTGACATCGTCGCCAAGGGCAAGGACACCCTGACGATCCCGGGCTTCCTCAAGTTCGAGCAGACGCACCGCGCCGCTCGCACGGGCCGCAACCCGCAGACGGGTGAGACCATCCAGGTCGCTGCGGCCAACGCCGCCAAGGTGTCGGCCGGCGCCAAGCTGAAGGCGCGTGCCAAGTCCGGCAAGTGAGTCGCTGACGGCTCCGCCGTCACCGTTTCCGCAGCAGGGTCGCCCTTCGGGGCGGCCCTGTTGGGTTTTCGCACGCTGGCCGTCGGGCGTGCGAGGGCTCGAACGTGGTGGTCCGGGCACCGCGGCCCGTTCCGCCGTGGGCGACCGTCGTCGTAGGCTCTGCGCCCATGGCACGACTCAACGTTTCCGACAAGGCCCCGGCGTTCGGTCTCAAGGACCAGAGCGGGACGACCGTGCGGTTGTCCTCGTTCAAGGGACGCAAGGTGCTGGTGTTCTTCTACCCGAAGGCCGACACGCCCGGCTGCACCACGCAGGCCTGCGGTCTGCGTGATCTCCTCGACGACATCGGCGACACCGCCGTCGTCGGGATCAGCCCGGACGCTCCCGAGAAGCAGGAGCGTTTCGACGAGAAGTACGGCCTCGGCTTCCCGCTGCTCGCTGACGAGGACCACGCCGTCGCCGAGAAGTACGGCGTGTGGGGCGAGAAGAAGCTCTACGGTCGGGCCTACATGGGCATCATCCGCTCGGCGTTCCTGATCGACGAGCGGGGCAAGGTCGAGCAGGCCTGGTACAAGATCAGCCCGAAGGACACCCCGAAGAAGCTGCTGGCCTCACTCGACTGAACGACAGCGCCGAGTTGTCCAGCCGAGGAGATCAGCCGGTGAGCCGGGTTCCGCTCAGTCCCGGTTGGCGTCGGCGGCCCGGAGTCGTTCCTCGAACTCCTGGTCGGCCTTGTTGAGCGCCACCTGTCGGCCCGCGGCGATCGCCCCGATCACGGCGGACGCCACGACCAGCAGTCCGAACAGTCGCTTGCCCCGACCGGATCCCTTGGCGTCGTCGCTCACGCCGACACGGTAGGCGACCGGTGGACGCCGGCGCCGTCGATCGCGGCACCCACCGACGGCGAGGGTACGATCTCCCCTCGGCCCGGGTGGCGGAATGGCAGACGCGGCGGACTCAAAATCCGCTGTCCGAAAGGGCGTGTGGGTTCGAGTCCCACCCCGGGCACGCCGGAACGTGGTCTCAGGTGGGGAACGGCGGGTTGTCGGCGAGCAGCTCGACGAGCTGCTCGGCCGGCATGGGGCGGTGGAGTCCGAACCCCTGACCGAACTCGACGCCCTGCTCCATGAGCGCGAGTCGCTCGGCGTCGGTCTCGACGCCCTCGGCGATGATGAACATGCCGAGGGTCTCGGCGATGGCCACCTGGGTGCGCACGAGCGTCTGGCCGATCGGGTCGGCGTCGACGCCCGAGACGAACGCACGGTCGATCTTGATGCCGGCGACGGGCAGGTGCCGCAGCCGTGCGAATGACGAGTAGCCGGTCCCGAAGTCGTCGATCGCGACGCGGATGCCCCGCTCGTTGAGTCGCACGATGTTGGCGAGGACGTTCGGATCGTTGACCATCGCGCCGCTCTCGGTGAGTTCGCCCCACAGCCAGACGTGCTCGCTCAGCTCGCCCGGGGCGAGGACCGAGAGGATCGAATCGGCGAACTCGGGCTCGGCGAGATGGCTGGCCGAGAGGTTGATGCTGACCGAGAACGGCCCGTCGAGATGCGGGGTGAACCGATCGTTGACGTCCTCGATGACGATCTGGGCGACACGTTCGGTCAGAGCGGCGATCAGGCCGGTCTCCTCGATGAGCGGAATGAACACGTCGGGTGACACGGGGCCGTTCCCGGGAGCGTCCCAGCGGGCGAGCGCCTCGACCCCCATGATGCGACCCGACGGGAGGTGCACCGCAGGCTGGTAGGCGATGCGGATGCCGTCGAGCCCACCCGGGCTGCGCAGCGCGGAGGCCAGGTTGAACCGGTGGGCGAGCTGCGCGCCGAGCTCGTCGTCGTAGGCCACCGCCCGTGCACCGCCCTGCGCCTTCGCGTCGCGGAGTGCGGTCTCGGCGGCAGCGATCAGGTCGGACCCGTTGTCGAAGGCGCCGGAGTCGACACAGATCCCGACACTCGCGGTGAGCGCGAGCGACGTGTCGCCGAGCTGGAGCGGCGCGGCGATGGCGGCGACGAGTCGTCCGGCGAATGCCTCGGCGTCGTCCTCGATGCCACCGTCGATCAGGACGGCGAACTCGTCGCCGCCGATGCGGGCCAGATGGTCCTCGGGGC
>CAJBIS010000347.1 GCA_903953195.1 uncultured Actinomycetes bacterium | reverse complement strand
GTGCGAACCGTGGCATCGACGGGTCGGGGTGACCCGTGCAGCCACACCGCCGGGTCGGGGTCGACGGCCAGGTTGCGGAACCACTGCGAGTTCGACCGCACCGTGCCCACCACCACGCGGTCACCGAGTCGCGCTGACAGCAGCGGGACCTGGCGCTCCAGCCCGGTGCGACGGCCGGTCGTCTGCAGCATCACCAGACCGACGCCGATCGGGAGCGGCCCGGCCAGCCCGGAGCGGGCCAGCGGCGCCACGACCCGGTTCACCGGCCCCAGGACGTCGCGCAACGACGGCACCCGGAGCGTCCCGAGCCATGAACACGTGGTGTCCGACGTTGTGCTCACGGTCTGCCTCCGGTCGTTCCGCCGGTCACGAGTCGACCGACTGTTCGACTCAGTGCAACGCCGGCGGCGCCCACATGTTCCGAGTCGTGCAGCGACAGGTGGCACGCCCGCATCCGCACCCAACGGCGACTGCCACTGTCTGATCGGCCCGGTGCAGACGAACGATCACGTCATCGCAGCCGTGGGGCCACGCCGAAGTGGTCACGCACCTGCTCGAGCGGCAGCTCGGCCATCGACAGGTGGTCGGCGACGGTGAAGTCGTGCGCCGTGGCGAGCCCCCGTTCGAACGCGTGCGCCACGACGTCCATCGCGCCGGGTGCGGCGAGCACCGGCGGCGCATCGGTGTGGTGCACGAACCGGGCCTCGTGGACGCCGAGGTTGCCGAGGAACTGGATCCAGTGGGTCTCGGTGTCGGCCATCCCGATCTGCATCGCTCCGAGCGCGATCTCCTCGAGTCCCGACGGGCCGTACCCGGCGATCACATGGGTCATGTCGTGCGCCATGAACACACCGGCGTACGGGTCGGCCGGGTTCGGCAGGTCGAAACCGTTGTCGTCGTAGAACTCGACGTAGGTGCGCCCCAGCGACCCGGCCGGACAGTCACGCAACCCCCGAACCTGCTCGAACACCTCGTCGGGAACGGCGCCCGGTCCCCCGTCGGCGTGGTGCGCGAGCGCCGGCTCCTCCAGGTCACCGCGATGCTGGTCGAACGTCCGCATGAAGTCGGCCTCGGCGGCCGCGTTGCCGCCGGTGACCAGGTCGCGGGTCATGACCAATGCCTCGTCGCTGATCCCGAAGGCCTGCGCGTACGTCTCCGTGCGCGCCACCTGCGCGTCGGTCAACGGGTGGCGACACATCTCGGCGAACGCCATCAACTGGAACACTCGATGCAGCTGCACATCGTCGAGCGCTCGGGCCGCCTGCTCGGGTGAGATCGGCTCGATCGCGCGCACGTCGATCGGCGTGTGGAAGTAGCTGGTGGCCAGCGCCCCGACGAGCGCCCACTGTTCGTCGCTCGGGCCGCCGTCGACGTCGCACGAGCCGACGAGCGCCGCCAGCGCCGGTTGCATGTGGGCGCGGTCGATGATGCGAGTCATCCCGACAGGATGCCGGGGAACGAGGCGAATGCCATCCGCACCCGACCGCCGGATCACCGAGCCGACGGTCGGCCGCACGGACGAACGTGGCGTGATGTGTATTGTTGGTGTATGTCACGCACCAACATCGATCTCGACGACGCAGCGTGCGACGCGGTCATGGAGCGGTTCAACCTGCGCTCCAAGCGCGACGCCGTCAACCTGGCACTGCGCCGGCTCGCCGCCGAGCCCCTCGACGTGGATGACGCTCGCCGCCTGCGCGGCTCGGGCTGGGACGGTGACCTCGACGAGATGAGGGGGAGCCGGGTCGGATGATCGTCATCGACTCGTCCGCCTGGATCGAGTTCCTGCGCGACACCGGGTCCGAGGTGTGCATCGCCGTCGACGAACTCCTGGACGCCGAGATCGGCACCTGCGACGCCATCGCCATGGAGATCCTTGCGGGCGCACGCAACGAACAGCACCTGGCCCAGCTGCGCGGGCTGCTCGCCCGGGCGACGCTGCTGCCCATCACCGCCGAGGACTACGACCGGGCCGCCGCACTCTTCCGGACCTGCCGTCGCAACGGCGAGACGGTCCGCAAGCTCATCGACTGCCTGATCGCGTCGGTC
>CAJBIS010000346.1 GCA_903953195.1 uncultured Actinomycetes bacterium | reverse complement strand
TAATGATACGGCGACCACCGAGATCTACACCAGGACGTACACTCTTTCCCTACACGACGCTTTCCGATCTGGTCGCGCCCAGCGCACTGCCCGACCCGGACTGAGCGACGGGGCCTCAGCGCGTGGTCGACCAGACCGTGGTGACGGCACCGAGCGGACCCGAGCCCGTCCGCGTCGTCCGGCGGCGCGTCCGGAGCGCGGAACTGGGCTACGAGCCGGCTCTCGACGGACTCCGGGCACTCGCCGTCACCGCGGTGCTGTTCTTCCATGCCCGCTTCGCGTGGATCCCCGGCGGGTTCCTGGGTGTCTCGACGTTCTTCACCCTCTCCGGATTCCTCATCACGACGCTGATGCTCGGCGAGTGGGGTCGCTCCGGCGGGCTGGATCTCCGTCGCTTCTACACCCGCCGGTTCCGCCGGCTGCTGCCGGCGTCGTGGATGACGCTGCTGCTCGTCGTGCTCATGGGCGCCCTCGGCGTCTGGGACGCCGGACAGCTCCGGTCGCTGCGCGGCGACGTCCCCGCGTCACTCGCCGAGGTGAGCAACTGGTGGTTCATCCTGCAGGATCGCAGCTACGGGGCGCTGTTCGAGTCACCGTCACCGCTCGAGCACTTCTGGTCGCTCGCCGTCGAGCAGCAGTTCTACCTCCTGTACCCCCTCGTCCTCGTCGGGGCGCTCCTGCTGGCGCGACGACTCCGTGGCGCCGGTCCGCTCACCGTGCTCGTTCCGCTGCTGGTGGCGCTCACCGTGATCTCGGCGACGCTCAACGGGATCGACGCACGGACGTCGATCCCGCGCGCCTACTTCGGCACCGACACCCGGCTCGCCGAGCTGGTGATCGGTGGCCTGCTCGCGTGCGTCGGCGTGCGGCGGCTGCGGATGCTGCCCGGTCGCCGAGGCGTCGCGCTCGCAGGGCTCGGCGTGCTGGCACTGGTGGGCTCCGCGGCCCTCTGGCACGTGGCGACGGTCTCCACCGGCTGGCTCTATCCGTTCGGGCTGCTCGTCACGGCGCTGTGCAGCGTCGGGCTGATCGTCGGTGCCCTGCAGACCGGACCGCTTCGGGCGCTGCTCACGTGGGCGCCGGTCGTGGCGTTCGGCCGCATCAGTTACGGCGTGTACCTCCTGCACTGGCCCATCTTCCTGTGGCTCACCCCGGCCCGCACCGGTCTGGCCGAGTGGCCGCTGTTCGCGCTCCGCATGGCGGTGACCACGCTCGCCGCGGTGGCGATGTACCAGCTGCTGGAGCGTCCGACCCGGGCCGGTCGTCTGCTGCCGAGCCGTCCGGTACTTCGACTCGCCCTCCCTGCCGCAGCGGTGATCCTGATCCTGACCGCGGTGGTCACGTGGAATGCGCCTCCGCCGCAGGCACTGGCCGCGGCGCTCGAGACGACCACGACCCTGCCGCCGGCGCCGGCGCCGCTGCGGACGCTGATCGTCGGCGACGAGACGGCCGGTGTCTGGGGGGCGGACGCCACGGGATCGCGCGACCTGCCGCTGGCGCCGTCGACGGTCTCGTCGTCCGGCTGCGGCCTCGCCGTCGGCGGATTCGTCGAACTGCCGGACGGCACGGTGGAACGGAACAGCGAACGTTGCGGTCCGCTTCGTGACCTGTGGCTCGCCGCCATCGCCGAACGACAGCCCGAGGTGGTGGTGGTCAGTTCGGGGCTGCGTGACGTGGCGAATCGCCGCCTGGAGTCGAAGGGGCCGTGGTTGGCGCCCGGCGACGCGAAGCTCGACGACTTCCTCACCCTCGAGGTGCGCGACACCCTCGACAGCCTGACGGCGACCGGCACGCCCGTGCTGCTTGCGACGATCCCGCACGTCCGGAACAGCGTCCAGCCGCCGCCACCCCCACCACCGATGCTCCCGAGCGATGCCCGCGGACGCGACCTGGTGCAGACCGAGCTCCGCCTCGCGTCGCAGGACGCTCCTGCGAGCGGGTTCCCGGAGAACGATCCGGCCCGGATCGATCGCTGGAACGAGATCCTGCGGACCGCCGCGGCGCAGACGGGTGTGCCGATTCTCGATGTCGCCGCGGCGATGCAGCAGTGGCCGGGCGGCGAGTTCGATCCGGAGCGTCGCGCCGCCGACGGCGTCGGCGTCACGCCGTTGGGCCAGCAGGAACTGTCGGCGGCGCTCGCCGAGCAGATTCGTTCGGCGAGGCCGGCGGTCGCTGCGCCGGACGCCGCTGCCACCTCCGCGGCGAGTGTCCCGCTCCCTCCGGCGCCACCCGTCACCCCTCGTCGGACCGTTCCCGTCGGGACGACGGCCGACGTGCTCGTGGTCGGGGACTCCGTCGGGTTGAACGTCGGCACCGGGCTCCGTGAGACGTCGGTACCGGGCGCCGATCTGGACGTCGCCGTGGGAGCGAAGCTCGGGTGCCCGATCGCCCGTGGCGGCTCCTACAAGTTCCTCCGGGACATCGAGGAGTTCTCGCCGGAGTGCGACTGGTCCGGCTTCTTCCCGGCGTACCTCGACGCCTACGACCCGGCGGTCGTCGTGCTCACCAGCGGCATCTGGGAGGTGGTCGACCGCCGGCTACCAGGCGACGACCGCTTCCGGCAGCTGGGCGACCCGGTGTCGGACCGCTACTTCCTGGCCGAACTGCTCAGCGCGATCGATGCGCTGTCGTCACGCGGCGCGTCGGTCGTGCTCCTGACCTACCCGCACGTCGAGGCCGGGCAGAGCCAGGGCTTCAGCGGGCTCCCCGAGTCCGACCCGGCTCGGATCGACCGGGCGAACGAGTTGATCCGGGAGGCCGCAGCGCAGCGGCCGGGTGTGGCGACGGTCGTCGACTTCGGGGGCTGGCTGGCCGAGCAGCCGGGCGGCGAGCTCGACACCGCGAAGCGCAGCGATGGGGTGCACTTCACCGACGAGTTCGTGCCGCAGATCGGCGCCTGGTTGGCGCCGCAGGTCGACGCCGTCGCCCGAGCCGGAGTTGCGCCGCCGGCGGGCTGAACCGTCAGCGCTTGGGGAGCACGGGCGCCGCTCGGCCGGAACCGCCCTCGCCCGAGGTGCCGATCCAGTCGGAGGCCTTCGACGAGCCCCCGTCGGACGTCTCGTGGTAGTCCGCCTCGACGTTCACCGACCAGATGTCGTGCTGCGAGCCGGTCACGATGTTCTCGACCGTCAGCATGGCGGTGAGCATCGAGTGGTCCTGGTTGTTGTACTTGTGCATGCCGTTGCGCCCGAC
>CAJBIS010000345.1 GCA_903953195.1 uncultured Actinomycetes bacterium | reverse complement strand
TCTCCAACCTGCCGAACGCGCTCTACCCGGAGGTCGAGTCGGTCTGGAGCCCGCGTCGCACCGGTGCCGAGTCGAACGAGCCGACCGACGATCTCGACCGACTGGTGGCGGAGCTCGCGGACCGGCCGACGTGTCTGGTCTGGGTCGACGCCGCGCCGCGCTACGGCAACCTGTGGACGCGCGAGCAGTTGCAGGAGCGCGTCCAGCTCGAGCCCATCGCCACCGACGGGATCGTGTCGGTCTACGAGTTCACCCCGAAACGCGGGTGACATCCACGCCCACGGGTGGTCGGTCGATCACAATGGGTGGGTGCAACCGCGATTCAGCGTGGTGGTCCCGGTCCGCGATCGCGCGGAGTCGGTCGGGCGTGTTGTCACCGGCGTGCTCACGCAGACGTTCTCGGACACCGAGATCGTGGTGGTCGACGACGGATCCTCCGATGCCACGGTCGCCGCAGCCCGCGCTGCCGGTGACGAACGAGTGCGCGTCATCCAGCACGACGGCACCGGCGTCGCCCTCGCCACGGCTGCCGGTCTGGACGTCGCGCGCGGCCGGTGGGCGGCGGTGCTCGACGCCGACACCGAGGTGAGCGCCGTCTGGTTGGCCCGGATGGGACGCCTCGTCGACTCGACCGGTGCACGCTTCGCCACCTGCGGCGGAGAACAGCGTCACGTCGACGGCTCCACGACCGAGATCTCGCCCCGCGCCGGGTCCAGCGACCCGCTCGCCGGCGCCTGCCTGCGCAGCGGCGCGTTCGTCACCGAGACCCGCCTCCTCCGGACGGCGGCGGCACGCTTCCGCGAGGTACCGCCCCACGCGGACGCCAATCCGACGGCGGTGATCGGCGGCGAGGCGTTGCGCTCGGTGCTCGACGCCGACGACGTCGTGGCCCGCACGCCCGAACGGCTCGTCCGCTGGTCCGACCAGCTGGTGGCCCCGCCCATCGATGGCGACGAGCTCCGACTGGACTGGGCGTTCCAGGCCCTCGACGTGCTGGCCCGCAGCCCGATCCCGGACGCCGACCTGCTCGCCCGGTACGCCACGATCGGCGGCGTCGCCGCCGCTCGACTGCGTCGCCGGAGTGAGTCACGCATGCTCTTCCGCGTCGCGTGCCTGTCGCAGCCCGAGGTGCGCAAGCACTGGGGCCGTCTCGTCGTCAGCTATCTCGCGCCCATCAGCGACCGGGTCTGGAATCCCCTCGACGACGAGTTGGTTGACTCGCAGGAGCCCGCCGACGCCACCGTCGACGAGCCCACCGTCGATCTCACCGAGCCCGCGGACACCGAGACCTACCGATAGGGTCGCGGCGTTCGCCTCCGACCCCTGAGGAGTCATCGTGTCCACCACCGCTGAACCGTCCGCGACCGGCGTCGTCGCCGCCGGCGCCGTCAACGCCCTGAAGGTCTACGGCGAAGGGGACACCGAGGTCCGGGCGCTCGACGACGTCACCGTCAACTTCGCCCGAGGTCGCTTCACGGCGATCATGGGACCGTCGGGTTCGGGCAAGTCGACACTGATGCACTGCCTGGCGGGGCTGGACCGGCTGAGCAGCGGCCGGGTGTTCATCGGCGACACGTTCCTCGACGACCTCAACGACGCCAAGCTGACCGAGCTCCGGCGCGACAAGGTCGGCTTCGTGTTCCAGGCGTTCAACCTGATCCCGACGCTCACGGCGAGCGAGAACATCACCCTCCCCATGGACCTCGCCGGCCGCAAGGCGGACCCGGCGTGGATGGACCAGATCATCGGGATCGTCGGGCTCGCCGATCGCCTGTCGCATCGCCCGAGCGAACTGTCCGGTGGCCAGCAGCAGCGGGTGGCCGTGGCACGCGCCCTCGCCAGCCAGCCCGAGATCGTCTTCGCCGACGAACCCACCGGCAACCTCGACTCGAGATCCGGTCAGGAGGTGCTCGGCTTCATGCGCTACGCCGTGTCGGACCTCGGCCAGACGATCGTGATGGTCACGCACGACCCGAACGCCGCGGCCTACGCCGACCGGGTGATCTTCCTCGCCGACGGCAAGATCGTCGACCAGATGGACGACCCCACGGCCGAGCGGGTCATCGACTCGATGAAGCGTCTGGGTAGCTGAGTCACGTGCTCCGGATCGCCATCAAGGATCTCTTCGCGCGCAAGCGCCGGCTCGTCACCACCGGCATCGCCGTGGTGCTCGGCATCGCCTTCCTGACCGGCACGCAGCTGCTGTCGGTCACGCTCAGCGACTCCATCAAGTCGCTCGTCGGCGACATCTACTCGAACTTCGACGCGGTGGTGCGCTCACCGAACACCCAGGACACACCGTTCGGGACGCCTATCCGCACGCTGACGCCGGCGGCGCTCGTGCCGCAGGTCCAGGCGGTGCCCGGTGTGTCGTCGGCCGCCGGGATCGTCGAGTCGACCGGGCCCGAGCTGGTCGGTGCCGACGGCAAGGTCATCGGTGGCGGGTTCGGACCGCCCACGCTCACCTACAACTGGATCGACGATGCGGCGCTGCAGTTCGGCACGCTCAACTCCGGCCGGGCCCCGCAGGCCCCCGACGAGGTCGTCCTCGACGTGAAGACCGCGCAGTCGCTCGGCGTCCAGCTCGACGGCGACGTCAAGATCGCCACCACTCAGGACGGCGTGAAGGTCTTCACGCTCGTCGGCCTGTTCGGACTCGGGCCCGACGGATCACAGTCCGTCGGCGCGCGCCCGATGTTGTTCACCACGCCCGAGGCGCAGCGACT
>CAJBIS010000344.1 GCA_903953195.1 uncultured Actinomycetes bacterium | reverse complement strand
CTGACCCCAGTTCAGGCTTGCTCCTTCGGTGGGGCACGCTGTTGCGGCCCACTCTTCAGAGTGTGAATATTGCATCGGTCCATTTGCCTGAGAGATTCCGGGGCGGTTGCTCCTTCGGCGGCCGACGAGGTCGACACTCTCCCGGGCGGGGTGCGGTTCGATTGTGCCCGCAGACTACCGCGGCACCGGACCCCGACCGGTCAGATGCTCCGCGGGTCAGTCGAGCAGGTCCGGTTCCTCGGCCACGATCCAGTTCCACAGTGGCGAGAAGTTCGCCATGCCGGCGATCTCGCCGCCGACCTGGTCGGCGGTCACGCTGGCGTTCGCCTCGTCGATCGGCACGGGCTCACCGGCGGCCATCGCCAGGAGCTGCGCCTGACAGGTGCGCTCGGCGGTGATGAACCACCAGGCGGCGGCGTCGACCGATTCGCCCACGGTCAGCAGACCGTGGTTGCGCAGGATGACCAGCTTGTTGTCGCCGAGCGCGTCCGCGATGCGGGCCCCCTCGACGGTGTCGAGGACGACGCCGGTGTAGTCGTCGAAGAGCGAGTGGTCGTCGTAGAACGAGCACGAGTCCTGCGTCAGGGGATCGAGCAGTCGTCCGAGGCTCGAGAACGCCTTGCCGTGCACCGAGTGCGAGTGGGCGGCGGCCACCACATCGGGGCGGGCCTGGTGGACCTGCGAGTGGATGGCGAACGCCGCCCGGTTGACGGGCCAGTCGCCGATGACGACCTCGCCGGTGTGGTCGACGCAGAGCAGGTCGGAGACCCGGATCTGTCGGAAGTTCATACCGAACGGGTTCACCCAGAACCGGTCGGTGTGCTCGGGGTCGCGTGCCGTGATGTGCCCGGCGACGCCCTCATCGAATCCGAAGCGCCCGAAGAGGCGGAACGACGCCGCCAGGCGCTGCTTCAGGTGGAGTCGGTGGGCCTCGACGTCGTCGAAGCTGGGGATGGCGAAGGGTTGTTGCCACATGGCGGACAGTCTACGGCTCGCCTCAGTGCTCGAAGCAGGCCAGCACCTCGGCGACGAAGGCCTCGCGGTGCGGCCGGAGTTCGGAGGGCGTCTTGCCGAGCCGGACGATCACCAGATCGAGTCCCGGCACGCACATGATCAGCTGGCCCTCGTAGCCGTTGGCCCAGAACGTGCCGTGACGGTCACCCCGGACCCACCAGTGCTCGCCGTACCCCCAACCGGTCTCGTCGTCGACCGAGCGACCGGTGCGGGCAGCGTCGACCCACCCCTCGGGCAGCAGTCGCTCGTCCCGCCAGATCCCGTCGCGCAGGTACCAGAGTCCGAACCGGGCGTAGTCGCGTGCCGTGGCGAAGACGTAGGACGACCCCACCCACGTGCCGGCGGAGTCGAACTTCGGTGTGGCCGAACGCATGCCGAGTGGCCCGAAGAGGCGTGTGTCGAGGTAGGCGCGCAGCCCGACCTCGCCACCGAGGAGACCGCCGAGGTGGCGGGTGATGATGTTCGTGGTGCCGCTCGAGTAGTTGAACGTCGACCCGATGGGGTGCTCGAGCGGCAGCGACGCCGCGTAGTGGCCCACGTCGTCGGCCCCGTCGCCCCACAGCATCGAGAGGCAGTCCGAGGCGGTGTCGTCCACGTAGTCCTCGACGAACCGCAGGCCGGAGCGCATCAGGAGCAGGTCGCGCGTGGTGATGGCGTTCCGCGGGTCGTCGGGCGCCGCCCACTCGGGTGCCGCCAGTGGCGCGTCGACGTCGAGGCGGCCGTCGGCACACATCAACCCGGCGAGGCCGTGCGTGATGCTCTTGGCCATGGACCACGAGATCAGGGTCGACGCCGCGTCCACACCGGGTCCGTACCGCTCGGCGACGACACGACCGCCCTGGACCGCCACGAAGGCCAGCGACTGGCCGAGCTCCGGAGTCGACCCGACGGCGAAGACCGGGTCGAGCAGGGCCGCGAGGCGCTCCGGATCGCCGGTCGTCTGTGGGCCGGACTCCCACTCGGCGCCGGGCCAGACGGCGTGGTCGTCCGGCCGTGGGAGCGGGGGCAGGCCGTTCGTCCCGGTGTGGCGGTCGGACACGGCGATCAGGCGATGGGCCGGCCGAACGGCAGCTCGTCGCGCCAGGTGCCGAGGAACGCCTCGGCCCGCAGGCAGGCGCCGAGCAGCGCGCCCTCGTCGTGGTCGGTGACCTCGCCGATGATGCCGCCGATCGTCTCGGTGACGGTGGCACGGAGGTCCTCGACTCCGACGGTGGGCGCCGAGGTCGCGGCGAGCAACGGACCGGCGGTGGTCACGAAGTCGGGCAGGACCTCGATGCCGGCGCGGCGGGCGACGGCGACGCCCCGGGTCGTCACCGGCATGGGCCCCCACGGCACGATCAGGGTCGACCCGATCTCCGTCACCCGGTGGTGGTCGAGCAGCCCGACCTTGGAACCGCAGACCAGCGCATCCGCCGTGGCCTGCAACGCGGCTTCCGGGTCCTCGGCGTCGGGCCCGGTGACGGTCGCACCCTGCGACCGGAACGCCTCGGCGAGTGCCGTCGTCACCTCGGGCGGTCCCTCGAGGGTGATGGTCCGTCCGTCGAGCCCGCCGAGCTGGGCGGCGGTGGCCGCCGTCACCCCGACCGCGAGCAGGTCGGATGCCAGCGCCGGTGCGTCGTCGCCGGTGGCGAGCGGGCTGCGTACGTCGACGGCCCGGAGCGGTGCCAGGTCAGCCCAGGACACGCCCTTGCCGGCGTCGAGGGAGAGTTCGCCGGAGCCGACCAGTTCAGCGGCGTCGGTGACGAACGAGTCGAGCGCGGCCTGACGCTCGTCGGGGACGGCCGAGATGCCTGCGGAGGCGCCGCCGATCTGCTCGCCGAGCGAGGCCCAGGCGTAGGTGCGTGACCGGGCGAGCCACGTCGCCCCGTCGACCAGGATCTTCTTGGCCCAGCGCACGAGGCCGTCGGAGCGGGCCGCGCCATCGAGATCGACCACCACGAAGGCGGAACCGGAGGGGAGTCGTCGCACACTCACGCCCGGCAGTCTGCCCCACGAGGTGCTCCCCGGATGGCATCGGGTGGGGTCTCGCCGCTGTCGCCGTACTGCACGGCACGGGGAGCGACTGGAGGTCGTGTGAAGCGGAACCCCCCGACTCCGCTCCACACGACCTTCCGGTGTCCGGGAGTGGCGAACCACTCGACCGGAGATCGTCCGCTCAGCGTACCCACACACGTGCCATCTGTCACGGGGGGACATGCATGACCGGTGTCGCGAGGCGAGCACTCGCCCCCGGCGGTCGTCTCGGACGGGCGATCAGCCGTCGAGCGGGTGGTAGGGATTCCAGACCGCGGCCCGCACGGACAGGAGCGAGTCGACGTCCGGGAACCCGACGACACCGGCTCGCAGTGCATCCAGTGTGGCCTGTCGGTTGTTGGCGCAGACGGCCCCGGCGTCACGGGCGTCCGGGTTCACCCAGACGGCGGCGATCAGCACCAGTCCGACGATGTCGTCGGCGTCGATGACACCCTCGGCGAGCGCATCGATGACTCCGCCGGCCACGCCGGCCTGGGCCGCGCCCCAGGTCAGCTCACCGTGACGATCGCCGGCGATCGCCGCCTTGTTCACGAAGAGCGTCGGCGGTTGGACCGCGAGCCCCGGCTGGGCGACGACCAGGAACGGCGCGTGTCCGGTCGACGGCGTGGCCAGCGCGGTGGCGAACGCGGTCCCGACCGGGCCGGAACGCTCGCCGAGGACGGTGTTGACATGGGCGGCGTCGGCGCCGGTGCCGACGAAGCCCTCTCCGATCAGGACCATGGTTCCTCCGTGGTGACGGTGCGCGTGTGTTGGTCGGTCATGCGGTACGCCCGTACCGGACGAGCTTGAGGCGCTCACTCGAGTCGGTCCCCGGTGCGGAGTCGTACGCGAGCAGCGCCACCAGACGTGCCGGTTCCGCTGAGATGGGCGTGACCCGGTGCAGTGAGCTACGCCCGGCGAAGATCATGAGGGTGCCGGGGTCGAACGGCCACCGCCGGACGGCGGACCGGTCACCGTCGAGCACGGCCGTCACGTGCTCGACGCGTTCGTCATCGGCGGTACGCAGATCCGCGGCCACCTCGAAGTCGCCGCCGCCACCGGCGCCGCGGAGCGCGATCGACGTGACGAAATCGGTCTGGTCGAAGTGCCATCCGAGTTCGTCGCCGGGTCCCATGACCGCGATGTTGAGCTTGCCGAGCGTGTCCGCGTACGGGTGGATCTCGTCGAGTGCGAGCACGGCGGCGATGAACTCCCGCAGCACGGGCCAGTCGTAGAGCGCCCACAGGGGCGACGTCGCCGGGATCTGGTCGGCGGCGACGGCGCGGAGTGCGGAGACCACGGCACGTCGGCGTGGGTGCTCGGGTGCGAACGCGTCGTCGGGTGCCGACAGGTACACCGTGTTCGTCACACGCGAGTGGTGCCCGTCGGGTGCGAGCGCGTCGGACTCGGTGACGATCCGGTCGACCGCCTCGGCCCGCACGAAGCCGGGGAGCACCGCAACGCCCTCGTCACGCAGACGCGCGCCCAGCGACGCTGCGAGCGCCGAGCTCGCCGCCGGGTCGCCGAGCGGGTAGCGGTCCAGGTCGACGATGGTGGCCGGATCGTGCGTCGCCGTCATCGGGGATGCGCTCAGTCGTGGTGCTGGAGGGCGCTGCGCCGCACCAGTCGCGGGCGGATCAGCTCGGCGATCACCGCCTGGTGGACCGGGTGATCGCGGTAGACGACGAAGCCGTCCTCGTCGTCGAATCCGGCGACCACCGCCACCGTGGCGTTGTCGGCGGCGAGCCCGGCATCCCGCTCCACGCGGTACGTGCGGATCGTCTCGATCACATCGGGGAGCCGGCGGAGCGAATCGACGAGCTCGTCGACGGCGTCGTCGGGCGTGTCGGGCTGCAGTTCGAGGAGCACGATGTGGTGGAACACGTCGGCGAGGCTAGTGCCGGACGGTTGCGGCGGGCCCCGACCGCGGGGGAGAGTGCGGCGTGGATCACTTCGATCGGGGACATGGCGTCGTCGTCATCCTGCACGGCCACGCCGACGAGCCGGCCGATGCCCGGGCGTGGGCCCGACGGATGGCACCGTCCGGATGGGAGGTCGTCGCCCCCGGCGCACCACGCGACGAGTCGGGAACTCGCAGTTGGTTCCGGAGCGGCCCGCGTGGCGCCGACGCGGCATCCCTGCAGTCATCGGCCGAGCGGGTCGCCGAACTCGTCGACGACCTGCGCGGGCCCGCCGGCCGTCCGGTCGCGCTGATCGGCTTCTCCCAGGGTGCAGCCGTTGCGTTGGCGGTCGGTGCGGGCGGGGCACAACCCGATGCCGTGGTGAGCATCTGCGGGTTCCTCGCCGAGACCGGGGGGCCGGCACCGGTGCGTCCCGAGGTGCGCAGCGGCCCGCGGCATCCGTCGACCCTGCTGGTGGCGGGATCGTCGGATGAGGTCGTGCCTCCCTTCTTCAGCGAGGACGCCGCTGCTGCGCTGAGCGCGTCCGGAGCCGGGGCGACGCTGCGGGTCGTCGAGTCCGGACACGAGCTCACCGAGGAGATCGGCGAACTGGTCCACGACTGGCTGCGATCCGTCGGCGCGCCGCCGGTGCGGGTGTCCCTCGGACTGCCGGTCGATCGAGTCGACGCCGGTTCCGAGCTCGTGTCCGGACGGGCGATCGCCGACCTCGCGGTCGCCTACGAACGTGCCGGGTTCCACGCCGCCTACGTGACCGACCATCCGGCCCCCGACGAGCGGTGGCTCGCCGCCGGAGGACACCACGCACTGGAACCGACCGTCGCACTCGCGGTCGCCGCAGGTGCCACACGGCGGCTCGCACTCCACACGAACGTCTACGTGCTGGCCTATCGCAATCCGTTCCTGGCCGCGAAGGCGCTCGCCTCGCTCGATGTCGTCAGCGACGGCCGGCTGATCCTCGGTGTGGCCGCGGGGTACCTGGCCGGAGAGTTCGCCGCGCTCGGTGTCGAGCACGCCGAGCGGGTCGAGCTGCTCGAGCGTTCCCTCACGGAGCTGCGGCGCATCTGGTCGGGTGCGACGGTCGACGTCGACGGCGCCCCCATCCGTCCGGAGCCGCTGCCGGTGCAGCGCCCGACGCCGCCGATCTGGATCGGGGGGAACACGGTGGCCGCCATGCGTCGGGCCGCCCGGCACGGCGACGGCTGGTCGCCGTTCCCGACGGCGCCCGGAGTGGCCCGCGCCACCGGGACGGCCCGGATCACCGACGTCGACGACCTGCGAGCGGCACTGGGGCGTTGCACCGAGGTCTGGGAGGCGGCGGGACGGGAGGAGACGCCGACCATCTGCTTCGTGCCGTTCGGACTGCAGCGCTACCTCGACGATGCGACGGGCCGGCTGGACGAGCTCGTCGACGAGATCACCGAGCTCTCCGCGCTGGGCGTCGACTGGGTGGCGCTGTCGGTGCCGGGCCGGACCCGGGCCGAGGTCCGCGATCGGGCGGGCGAGCTCGCCGACCGTCTCGGACTGCGAGCGGAGATCGGCTCGGCCTGACGCGGCCGGGCTCGGGCGCTCAGCTCAGTCGTCCGAGCACGTCGTCGACCGTCGACAGCTCGGCGACCATGGCGAGTGAGTTCCGCAGCACCTCGTCGCCGTACTCGGCGGGAACGCCCACGACGGCGTCGGTCGGCAGCACCACTCGGTAGCCCAGGTCGGCGGCGGACAGGCAGAGTCCGAGCACGCCGATGTTCAGCGACACGCCGCAGGCGACGACGGTGTCGACGCCGAGGCTCCGCAGGAGCGGGTCGAGGTCCGTACCGGTGAACGGGGTGAGCCCGTGGTGGCGAACCGACCGCAGATCGTCGTTCGTGTCGCCGAGCTCACGGACGAGGTCGACCGCGTCGGACCCGGCGAGGATCTGCTCGTGATCCGTGGCGAGCGCGCGGACGAGTGGGGTGTTGAGAGGTGTTCCTCGGCGATCCGGGCGCCACTGGGCGATCGCGTGCACCACGTGGACGCCGACGCGCCGGGCGCCGTCCACGAGGCGACCGCACGCCCCGAGGGTGCCGCGGGCGGTGGCAGCCTCACGCAACTCGGGGAGTGAGGCGAGATCGCCGACCACGCCTCGCTCGAGTTCCATCGTCACCACGGCGGTCCGTGCGGAGTGGAGCGACGGTGCCGGCATGGCCGCGGAGCGTAGCGGGGTGCACCGGCATCGGTGGCGATCGACCACACTCGGAGCATGCGTCTGGTTCTCGCGTCGTCGTCGATCTACCGGGCCCGCCTCCTGCGCGACGCCGGTCACGAGGTGGTGGTCGACCCGCCGGAGGTCGACGAGCGCGCACTCGATCCGTGGTTCGTCGACCGGGGGGCCCGGGCGCTCGCCGTCGAGTTGGCACGGCGCAAGGCTGCGGTGGTCGCCGAGCGACACCCTGGCGAGGTGGTCGTCGCCGGCGATCAGGTCGGGGTCGTGGCCACGGACACCGGGTTCGTGATGCTCACGAAGGCGGCCTCGCCGTCGGCCGCCGTGGCGCAACTGGAGCGACTGTCCGGCACCACCCACGAACTCGTGAACGGTCTCGTCGTCCGACGCGACGACGCGGAGCTGCACGGGGTCGATGTCCAACGGGTGACGTTCCGATCACTGCGTCGGGATGAGATCGAGGACTACGTGGCCGCGTTCGCGCCCTTCGACACGTCGGGGTCGTACCGGCTCGAGGACGACGAGGCGCCCGGTCGCGGTGATCCGTTCGTGACCCGCGTGGACGGCGAGGATTCCTCCGGGGTGCTCGGCCTGCCGCTGCCGCTGCTCAGCCGGCTGCTGGAGGAGCTGTCCCGCTCGACGTGACGTCGAGCACCAGCCGGGTGTCGACGTCACGGGACGAGCGCGCGACCCGGATCTCGAACTCGCCGGGCTCGACGACCCACCGCTGGTCGACGGTGTCCCAGGTGGCGAACGCTCGCTGGGGGAGCGCGAGTCGGACCGTCGTCGTGGCGCCGGGTCCGAGGTGCACCTTGTCGAAGGCCCGCAGTTCCTGCGGCGGTCGACGGCGGCTCGATCGCACGTCGTGGACGTAGACCTGCACGACGTCCGATCCGGCACGCTCGCCCGTGTTCGTGACCGTCAACGACACGGTGACCGACGCGCCGGCGTCGAGGTCGGCCACGTCGATCTGCTCGGCATCGAGCACGACCTCGCTCCACTCGAAGGTGGTGTACGAACCGCCGTGTCCGAACGGGAAGACCGGCTCGGTCCGCCGTTCGTCGAAGCCGCGGTAGCCCATGAAGAGCTCCTCGCCGTAGCGGACCACGCCGGCCTCACCCGGGTAGTTGAACCACGACGGCCAGTCGGTCAGCCGCCGTCCGAGCGTCGTGGGCAGACGGCCCGACGGATCGGCGTCGCCGAACACCACGTCGGCGACCGCGTCGGCAGCCTCCTGGCCCGGATACCAGAGCCAGGCGAGCGCCGGGACCTCGTCGGCGAAGTCCAGGTCCACGGGCGCGCCGGCGTTGACGAGCACCGCGGTACGCGGGTTCGCGGCCAGCACGGCACGGACCAGGTCGCCCTGGCCGCCCGGGAGTTCGAAGGTCGTGCGGTCGCTGCCCTCGGTCTCCCAGTCCGCGTTGAGCCCGACGACGACCACGGCGGCGTCGCACTCCCGTGCCGCGCTGGCCGCTCGCTCGATCCCGTCGCCCGGGACCGGGTACAGGAGGCCGATCTGCAGTCCGCCGAGGTCCATGTCGGGGAAGCCCACGTAGTCGCAGCGCAGCTCGAGTTCGTCGCCCGCCGACAGCTCGAGGGTGGCGCGGATCTCCTCGGTGCCCATGCCGAAGAACGAGGTGCCGGGACGTGCGTCCTCGGTGTTGTCGAGCAGCAGCTCGCCACCCAGCCACAAGCGGCCGGTGCCGGCCGTCGTCAGGCCGAAGGTGTGCGGGCCGGTCTCGCCGGCGACGAACGTGCCGCTGACCCGGGCGGAGAAGCCCTTGGACGGGATGGCGTCGTCGTCGATCCACGAGCAGCGGCCCGTGGTGATGCACTCGCTGAACGCCGGCTCGCCGCCGAGTTCCCGGTTGGCGAAGTAGTCGACGCTGAGGCCCCGGGGCCCGTGGTCGGCATGTGCCGGTCGACAGCGGTCGGCGGGGAGCGGGGGACACGTGAGACTGGCGTCGACGCCACGCTCGAACCGCACGTCGACGCCGTCCCCGAGACGGCGGCGGATGCCGTCGAGCACGGGGTCCTCGCGGTGCGGGTTCACCCACGCCGAGCCGCCGCCGAGCAGTGCCGTCTGCTGGGCGTTCGGACCGATCACGGCGAGCGACGTGAGCGACGCGGCGTCGAGCGGCAGCACGGGTGCGCCGTCCACCGGGGCGTTGCGCAACAGCACGATGGCTTCGGTCGCGGCTCGACGCAGGGCCGGTCGCGCCTCCGGGGACTCGGTCGAGGACTCCTCGAGTTCGTCGGCGCCGAGTGCTCCGGTGCGTGCGGCCAGGCGGAGCACACGCCGGGCCTGATCCTCGACCACAGCGGCCTCGAGCTCGCCCGCGGCCACGCGTTCGGCGCTGCGGGAGCCCAGGTGCACGGCCGGGCCGGGCATCTCGAGGTCCAGTCCTCCGCCGGCGGACGCCGGGCTCATCGTGCCCCACCAGTCCGAGATGACCGCGCCGTCGAACGACCACTCGTCCTTGAGGACGACGTTCAACAACCAGTCGTCCTCGGCGCAGTACGTGCCGTTGAGGCGGTTGTACGCCGACATCACCGCTGCCACCCCGGCCCGGGTGACCGCCGCCTCGAACGGGATCAGGTAGAGCTCGCGCAGCGCCCGCTCGCTCACCTCGGACGAGATGCGGTGGCGGTCGAACTCGCTGTCGTTCGCCACGAAGTGCTTGATGCACGACGCCACACCGGTCGACTGCAGCCCCTCGACGTAGGCCACGGCCAGTTCAGCGGTCAGATGCGGGTCCTCCGAGTAGCACTCGAAGTTGCGGCCGGCGAGCGGGTTGCGGTGCAGGTTCACCGTCGGCGCCAGCAGCACGTGCGCCCGTTTGGCCGCCGTCTCCTGACCGAGGACCATGGCGACGTCGCGTACGACTGCGGGGTTCCACGTCGCGCCGAGTGCCGAGCCACAGGGCACACAGGCAGAGCGGGTGCCGACGAACCGGGCGCCACGTGCGCCGGCCGGACCGTCCGTCACCTTGAGTGCTCCCAACCCGACCCGTGGCACGGCCGTTCCGTGCCACATGTCCGCACCCGAGGTGAGGGCAGCCCGCTCGTCGATGGTCAGCGAGTCGAGCAGCGCCTCGACGGTGTCGGCCACCGCGGCACTCGACGGCAGTCCCGAACCGGTGCCGCCGCTCGTGTCGCCGTGCCTGTCGTCGCCGTGACCCATTGCCGCACGCTCCTGTCGTCGCCGGGGCCCGACGGTACAGTCTGACGACCCGCCGAGCGATGGAGGCCCGACGTGACCCCCGAGGACCTGGTCCAGATCGAAGCCGTGAAGCGGCTCAAGTACGCCTACCTGCGATGCATCGACCAGAAGGACTTCGACGCACTCACGGATCTCTTCACCGAGGACGCGACGGCGGCCTACAGCGGCGGGAAGTACGTCTACGAGGGGCGCAGAGCGATCATCGAGTTCATCGCCACGAACATGGGGCGCGAGGCGTTCCACTCGTCGCACCGGGTGCACCACCCGGAGATCGAACTCGACGGTGACACCGCGACGGGACGCTGGGCGCTCGAGGACACGGTGCTCGACACCGACTGGAACTTCCTCCTCATGGGCGCGGCGTTCTACGAGGACCGCTACCGACTCGTGGACGGGGCGTGGCGGATCGAGCACACCGGGTACCGGCGCAGCTTCGAGTTCATGCTCCCCACGAGCGCGCTCGAGGGATTCTCGGTGACCGCGAGCTGGTGGGCGACCGATGGCCAGAGCACGCTTCCCGTGCAGTGACCCGGAGCACGCTTCCCGTGCGGTGACTCGGCGTCCCTCGCCGACCGTGCCGCCGGTTCCACCCGGGATGGAGCGGCGTACACTCACCGCGGTCCTCGCCGGCTCCTCGCCGGCGCAGCGCGCTGATGACAGGAGGCCGTCGTGACGGTGACCGAGGAACGCACACAGGCCGGTGGCGATGCGCCGGAGCTCCCGATGATCGTGAGCGTGGACGACCACGTCGTCGAGCCGCCCGACCTGTGGGAACGGTGGCTGCCGGAGCGGTTCCGGGACCGTGGGCCACGCGTCGAGCGTCGGGGGATCGCGGGACTCGAGTTCAAGGGCGGGACGAACTACGAGATCGTCTACCGGGACGATGCGCCGGCAGCGGACTGCTGGATCTACGAGGACCTGGTCGTGCCCCACAAGCGGCACGTGGCCGCCGTCGGCTTCGATCGAGACGACATGACGTTGAGCCCGATCACCTACGACGAGATGCGTCCCGGGTGCTACGACCCGGCGGCTCGCGTCGCCGACATGCTGGCCAACCACGTCGATGTGTCGCTCTCGTTCCCGACGTTCCCGCGCTTCTGCGGCCAGACGTTCCTCGAGGCGTCCGACCGGGAACTCGCGGCGGCGTGCGTGATCGCGTACAACGACTGGATGGTGGAGGAGTGGTGCGGTGATTCGGGTGGGGCGCTCGTGCCCCTCATCATCGTGCCGCTGTGGGATGCCGAACTGGCCGCCGCCGAGGTCCGGCGCAACGCCGCTCGTGGTTGTCACGCCGTCTGCTTCTCCGAGGTCGCGGCGCACCTGGGGCTGCCGAGCATCCACACGGGGTACTGGGAGCCGTTCTTCGCGGCGTGTGCCGAGACGGCCACGACGGTCTGCATGCACATCGGTTCCTCGTCGCGCATGCCGTCCACGTCGCCCGACG
>CAJBIS010000343.1 GCA_903953195.1 uncultured Actinomycetes bacterium | reverse complement strand
CGGCAACGTCGTCGTGGTCGTGGTCGGCGGTGCCGTGGTGGTCGTCGTCGGCGGCAACGTCGTCGTGGTCGTCGTCGTCGTGGTCGGCGGCAACGTCGTGGTCGTCGTGGTCGGCGGCAACGTCGTGGTCGTCGTGGTCGGCGGTGCCGTCGTGGTCGTCGTCGGCGGCTCCGTCGTGGTCGTCGTCGGCGGTGCCGTCGTGGTCGTCGTCGGCGGCACCGTCGTGGTCGTCGTCGGCGGCACCGTCGTGGTGGTCGTTGTCGTGGTCGTCGGTGCGAGGACGCTCACGTTCTTCTGCACGACCGACGAATCACCATCGGCGTCGGTGATCGTGAGGCGCACCGTGTTGGTCCCGATGTTCGTGAACGTCTTCGTCACGGACGTGGCGTTCGAGGTCGTGCCGTCGGGGAACTGCCAGAGGTACGTGGCGGGGGTCTTGGTGACCGTCGAGCTCGCCGAGTCGAACGTCACGGTGAAGGGCGACTCACCGCTGAGCAGCGACGGCGTGGTGGTGATCTTGGCGGCGACGCCGCGGGTCAGCACCGGACTGGTGAGGCCGTCGAGCGTGGCGGAGTTGTTGCCGGCCGCCGACGGCAGACCGACCTGGGAGTTGATGACTCCGTTGATGCCGTCGGCCGTGCCGATGAGCGCGGCGCATCCGGTCGCTCCCGGGACCGCGAACGAGTTGTTCACCATGCGGAACGTGCCATTGCTCAGGTACGGGAAACCGCTGATCGGCGTGGCCGGCGACGGCGGCGAGGTGGTGCCCGTGGTCAGAACGTTGATGTCGATCGGTGCGGCCGAGGTACCGATCGAGCAGCTCGCGCCGGTGTAGACGCCGAACGGGCTGCCGGTGATCTGGATACGGAAGCGCAGCCGGATCGAGGCCTCACCGGTGAGCGGGTTGAGCGAACCGGTGGCGGCCGCGGTCGGGATCACGGTGGCCTTCACGACGTACGGGTAGTTGGCCGGGTTGGTGTCGGGCACGGCCAGGTAGGCCGGCGGCAGCACGACGCCGGACGTCGGCACGTTGATGACGCCCGCACCGTCGATGGTGCCGGTGAGCGACGTGTCGACCTTCGTCTGGAGACCGCCGGCGAGTTCGGAGTCGTCGAGCGCCGAGGTGCACTGGGGATCGGCCGGGAAGTCGATGCCGGTGAGACCGTCGTTGTTGATGCCGTCGGAGCACTCAGGATTGACGCGAGGCGTGAGGTCGAAGGCGGTTGCCTTGATGACGATGGAGCCGCCCGACGGGGTGATGGTGAACGCGCCCGGATTCGCGACCTTCTGCGCGCCGGCGTCCGGCAGCGACACGACCGTCAGCGAGATCGCCGTGATGACCGCCGCACCGACCCATGCCCAACGCCGCATCTGTCCCTCCCCAGGGAGTCACGCCGGGTTCGCCCGCCCGGCCAGTGCTCCTTAGTTTCCCGGGCGATTCGGGTTCCGTCAAGAAGGTCGAACGCCATTCAGCCCGTTTCCGTGCCCAACCGGGAAGGTTTCCCCAGTTCAGGGGCGAATCCACGCCCTCAGCGGGCGTTGCCGTGGCGGTCGACGCCGCAGAGGCGGCGCCACGCACCCGGAATCCGTCCCGGTCGGAACACGCCTGCGTCGAGCATTGCCTCGAGCACCGGTCGGCAGGCCCGGTGCCGCAGCTCGGCCCGGGCCGCATCGCGTCGCACGGCGCGCCAGGTGCCCCACCCCGGCAGCCCGATGGTCTCGTAGACACCGGGGTGCACCAGCAGGTCCCACATGCCGCCGATCACCAGCGGCGCCAGTCGCCGAACGCCCCATCGGTCGATGACGGTCGCTTCGGACCAGAGTTCGGCGAGTCGGAGCCGGGCGAAGGCCAGGTGCCGCGCCTCCTCGAGCCGGTGGTACCGATTGACCGCAGCCAGGTGCGGATCGGTGTCGGGATGCTCGGATGCGCGCTGCTGGAGCAGATCCGGGATCTCCTCGCCGCCCAGCACGAGCGTGTAGAAGGTCGCCGGGTGTCGGATGATGAACCGGGCGGCGGCGCGCTGGATCCACGTGAACGGTCGACGGTGCATCGGGTTCTGCGCCGTGGGGTCGAGTTCCTGCACCAACTCGATGAAGATCCGTGAGTGTCGGGTCTCCTCGCCGATCTCGTGGAGGGCGTAGGTCGCTCGCGGGTCGCGCAGGTCGGCACGGGTTGCGAGCTCGAGGCCGAACCCGGCGATGAGCACCGCCTCGAACTCGATTCCGCCGAGCAGGCAGGACGCCACCTCTTCACGGCTGAGAACGGCGCGTTGCTCGTCGGTGAGTTCGAGGTCGAGTCCGGCGATGCTCAGCAGTTCGTCCGGGAGCACCTGGCGCTCCGTCAGATGGCCGGCGAGCTCCGGTGCGACGGCCGGATCGATCGCCCGGGTGATCGACACCGCGTTGAGCTGTCGGAGTCGACGGTCCGCAGCAGAACGGGGGCGGGTCGCCGATGCGCTCGCCGGGTCGGTCGGGTCGCTGGTCGAACCGGTGGTGGGCATGGTCGCAGTCATGGCTGCTCCTCTCTCGCCGGGCGAGTGCCGCCCGGTCGCTCCCGGCCGGAGCCGGTGGGTTACTCCCGGTAACTTACTGTCGGTAACATCCGGCGTCAAGGTTCGGTACGCTGTGGGAATGGGTGAACGACGTCGACGGTCCAAGGCCGACCGGGAGAGCCGACGAGAAGAGCTCCTCGACGCGGCCGTCACGGCGATCCGTCGCGACGGCGCCGAGGTGTCGATGGACGAGATCGCCCACGAGGCCGGCATCACCAAGCCGATCATCTACGCGAACTTCGGCGACAAGGCCGGACTCGCCGACGCACTCGCCGCCCGCTTCTCGGCAGAACTCCAGGCCAAGTTCGCCGCCGTGTGGGCCGAGACCGACGACCAGCGCGAACGGGTCGAGCGGTCCATCGACGCCTGGGTGGGCTTCATCGAGGGCGACCCGCACATCTACCGGTTCCTGTCGGACGGCTCGTTCGGCGCCGGGCAACGGCTCGAGGACCGCCGACTCGTCATCGAACTCGGCACGACCGTGGCGCGTGCGCTCGGCGAGGCGCTCCGCTCCGCCGGCGCCGACTCGGGACCCGCCGAACCCTGGGCGTTCGGGATCATCGGCATGGTGCACGTGAGCACCGAGTGGTGGCTCGAACGTCAGACGCTGAGTCGCAAGGACATGGTGCAGTACCTGACCAACCTGTTGTGGACCGGCATGTCGGGGGCCGGGCTCGACCGCCGCGAGCAGCCCGCCGCGAGGGCGGCGGGGTCCGTCAGGAAACCGGCAACTCCTGCGTCATCGAGCGCAGCTCCCGCAGCACGTCGCGCTCGTCGACGTTGACCGTCCGCCCGTCACGCACGACAGGCGCCCCCTCGACCCAGACGTGGCGCACGTCGCCGCGTCCCGCCGCGTAGACGAGCGCCGAGTACGGATCGAACACCGGCTGGGTGTGCGGACGATCCAGATCGACCGCCACCAGATCGGCGAGCTTGCCCACCTCCAACGACCCGGTGTCACCGTCGATCCCGAGCGCCGTCGCACCGCCCATCGTCGCCATCCGGATCACCGCGGCGGCGGGCACGTTCGTTGCATCCGGACCGGCGGGGCCTGACGGCGCGCCCTTGTGGAGCAGCGCAGCCAGTCGGATGGCCCCGAACATGTCGAGATCGTTGCTGCTCGCCACGCCATCGGTGCCGAGTCCGACCGTCGCCCCGACCGCCAGGAGTTCGGGCACGTGCGCCACACCCGACGCCAACTTCAGGTTCGACGCCGGGCAGTGGGCCACCGCGGCACCGACCGCAGCGACGGCGGCCTGTTCATCGGGCGTGAGGTGGACGGCGTGCGCCAGCACCGTGTCGCCGGTGAGCAGGCCGGCGTCGTCGAGCACCGCCAACGGTCGGCGGCCGTAGCGGTCGACGATCATCTGGTTCTCGGCGAGCGACTCCGAGAGGTGGATGTGCAGGACGCTGTCGTGACCGTCGCGCAGTGCGCGCACGGCCTCGAGCTGCTCGGGCGTCACCGTGTACGTCCCGTGTGGGTTCAGCACCGGGCGCCAGCCGGGTCGGGCCGGATGCTCGTCCATCCACGCGGTCGCGAACTCGAGCACCGCCTCCCACGGCAACGGCGACGGACCGCCCGCCATCATCAGCGGCCCACCGAGGACGCGCAGCCCGACCGAATCAGCGCCGGCGATGCCACGGCTCACGTGGAAGTACATGTCGAGCACCGTCGTGACGCCGGCGAGCACCGACTCCACCGCTGCGGCCCGGGTCGCGGACTCGACGTGGTCCCCGGTCAGCGCCTGCGACTCGAGCGGCACGACCACCGCGAGGAAGTCCTCGAGGTTGCGGTCGTCGGCCGTGCCCCGGAACAGGTTCATCCCGAGGTGCGAGTGCGAGTTGATCAGCCCCGGCAGCAGCGCGTGGCCATCGAGGTGTTCGACGGTCAGTTCGGGGTGCGCCGCCGTCACGTCGGCCGCCGGTCCGACCGCGACGATGCGGCCGTCGACGACGGCCACCGCGCCGTCCTCGATCACCGCGTCGGACGCGTCGACGGTGAGCACCCAGCTCGCCCGGACGATGAACGATGTGTCCCCTGCTGACGACGCTGCTGCAACCACGATCCGGACGCTACCGTCCCGACATGTCCCACGACGCGCCACCGCCCGTGGGCGACCGCAACATCGACGGGGGCATCGACGTCGAACGCCTTCGACGCGAGACACCCGGCCTGACCCGACGCATCCATCTGAACCACGCGGGTGCGTCGCCGTCGCCCGACGCCGTCGTCGACACCGTCGTCGAGCACCTGCGACTCGAGGCCGAGCTCGGCGGGTACGAGGCCGCCGAGCTCGCGGCGCCGCGACTGCAGGCGGCACGAACGTCGGTGGCGACACTGCTCGGGTGCGCGCCGACCGACGTGGCCTTCACCGCGGGCGCCACGGATGCATGGCAACGGGTGTTCTGGTCGTTCCCGTGGCAGCCCGGCGACGTGGTGCTCGTCGGTCGGTCCGAGTACGTCGCCAACGCGCTCGCCCTGCTGCGGGCCGAGCGGGCCGCCGGCGTGCGGGTCGAGGTCGTCGACGACGACGCGTCGGGTCAGATCGACGTCGGCGCGCTCGAGCAGCGGCTGCGCGCCGCACCGGTCGCGCTCGTGTCACTCGTGCACGTACCGACCTCGAGCGGGCTCGTGAACCCGGCGGCGGCCGTCGGTGCGGTGTGCCGGGCCGCAGGTGTGCCGCTCCTGCTCGACGCGTGCCAGTCCGTGGGCCAGCTGCCGACCGACGTCGAGGAGCTGGGCTGCGATGCGCTCACCGCCACCGGTCGCAAGTTCCTGCGTGGGCCACGCGGCACCGGCTTCCTCTACGTCCGACGGACGCTCCTCGACCGGCTCGACCCCCTGTTCGTCGACGGCAACAGCGCCACCTGGACGTCAGCACGGGAGTACGAGCTGTCGCCGGGAGCGCTCCGGTTCGAGGCGTTCGAACGGAACCACGCTGCACTCCTGGGCCTCGGGCGGGCGGTCGACGACGCGCTCGAGCTCGGCCTCGACGCCATCGCGGAACGGGTGACGGCACTCGGCACCCGGCTCCGGGCGCTCCTCGAGCGCGTGCCCGGCGTGCAGGTGCGCGACCCGGGATCCACTCGGTGCGGCATCGTCACGTTCACGGTCGACGGACACACGGCGCTCGATGTGCGCAACCGGCTCGCCGCTGACGGCGTGCAGGTGTGGACGTCGAGCGCGGTGCACGCCCAGCTCGATCTCCCCCACCGCGACCTGCACGAGGTCGTACGCGCTTCGGTCCACTACGTCACCACCGACGACGAACTCGACCGGACCGCCGAGCTGGTGGCGGGGATCAGCGGCGCGCGGCGCGCTTGACCTGCACGAGCGCCGCCCGTTCGGGACGCTCCTTGTAGGACGGGTCGAGCGGATAGCACCCCGACACCAGACCGTTGCGCGGCGCCGTGGTGCAGTCCGAGAACGTCCGACAGATGAGCCGAGTGTTGACGGGCCTCCCGGCGAGGACATCAGCCGGCAGCTCCGGATACGACAGCACCATGCGACCGAGTCCGGCGGCGTCCATCCAACCGGCGTCGAGGACCGCCTGTGCGACGTTGGGCATGAACTGCTGGAAGTAGGTGAATCCGGTGCCGACGACCGCGGTGCCCGGCGGAGCGGCCGCCCGCAGATCACGGGTCGCGGCCAGCATCGCGGCCGCGTCGACCAGCGGGTCGCGTGGCGGGACGTACCCGTCGGACGGCGGGAACCACGCCGGGCGCTGCGCGTGCGGCGACCAGTACGGACTCCCCACGGTCGTGCAGATCAGTCGGACACCGGCCCCGCCGAGCAGCCGCACCAGCTCCGTCGCCTCGACGAGGTCGAACACCGGCCCGGCATCCGGGTGCCGCTCGCCGGTGCCGGACTCCCCCGTCCGGAACGGGCCGGGGTCGGTGATGCTCAGCCGCACACCGATGCCGAGCGCAGGCACCCGGTCGCGCACCTGCTCGACGAGCGTCAGCAGGAACCGACTGCGGCCGCTCAGGTCACCGCCGTAGCGGCCCGGACGATCGACCGCCATGAGCAGCTCGTGTCCCAGGTAGCCGTGACAGGCCTTGAGGTCGACGAAGTCGAAACCCGCCTCGTGTGCGAGCACCGCGGCCTCGACGTACGCCGCCTGGATGTCGTCGAGCTCGTCGTCGCTCAGCAGCGACGCCGCGGTCGCACCGACCCGTTCGTCGAGCACCGGATCGACCCGTGCGGTCCGCGGCGCGGGAGGACCATCGGGACGGGACCAGCGACCCGAGTGCGTCAGCTGCAGCCCGACGAGCGGCTCGACGCCGACACCGGCTGCGCCGCGACGGAGCAAGCCCAGAAGGTCGGCGAGGTCGTCGGCCGATTCCGGTCCGATGGCCACCTGTCGCGGGTTCGCCCGGCCGTCGGCTCGCACGGCGACGGCTTCGCCACCCCAGATCAGGCCGGCGCCGGACGAACCGAACCGTTCCCATCGGCGTCGCACCAGATCAGTGGGTCGACCCGCCTCGGTGCCGTCCCAACCCTCCATCGGCAGGATGCAGAACCGGTTGGGTGCCTGCAGCGGCCCGGCGCCGCCGTCGACCACGTCGAGCGGCGATGCCAGTGCACCCGACGGGTCGACCGCATCGGCGACCGGGAGGTCCACGCCGAGCTCGGCCAGTCGGTCACGAAGGGCCGCCGGCGAGTCGAACGACTTCACCTGCGGGTACGGCAGCCGGGTGGTCACGACCGCGATGCTCCCGCGTCGACGACCCCGAGCCGCTCGCCGATCTCGGCGAGCACCGCGACGTCACTCGCCGGTCGTTCGGGCGCACCCCGTGGCGTGACGTCGTGGTCGATCCAGCCGCGGAGCCGGAGGAACTGCGCAGCGGAGTGCTTGTACGCGGGCACCGGATCCCGGAACGCGAACCGACCCAGGTACTGGAGGTCGTCGTTGAGCTGGTGGAACGACGGATCCGACTCGGCCCACCGACGGTCGCGCTCGGCGAACAGGTCCGGAGCGAACGTCGAGATGCCCAACAGGTAGTCGCTGCCGAAGCAGACCATGTCGATGGCCAGGTCGTTGCCCGTGAGCACCATGAAGTCCGTCCGGCGCTCGTCGCGGAGCCGGAGCCGGTCCCACTCCGATGCACGTTCCAACGACGAGTGCTTCGCTCCGACGCAGGTCGGGATGTCGAGCAGCGCCGCGTAGCCCTCGAGGCTCAGCACGAAGCCGGCCGGGTGGAACGCCTGCGACAGTTCGAACCCGAGGAACCGGTCGCAGCGCTCCCCCACCGCCACCAGCGCGGCGATCACGTCCGACTCATCGAGCGCACCGAGACCGTGCGACGGGAACAGGATCGGGGTGCCACCCGCGATCTGGATGCGTTCGACCTCGGCGAGGTAGCGATCGAGGTCGAGCTCGCTGCCCGGGGCATCGTCCACGTGCGCGCCGGCCACGAACCCGTCGGGCGCGGACGCGGTGGCGATCGACAGGATCTCGGCGCGCCGGGCATCCGAGAGCGTCGGGCCGAACCCGGTGTCCATGTTGACCGCCGGCACCAGGCCTGCGGCGACCGTGCGTTCGAGGTGACGGACGAACCCGTCGAGGTCCGGTTCCGTCGGGGAGACGAACGGCAACAACACCGCGGACATGCCGGTGATCCGCCGCCCCGGGCGGACGAGGTCGTAGGGAGGTGTGGTCAGCTGGTCCACGGGGTCGCTCCTGCCGCTGCGCTCAGACACACCGTCGTGACCGCGAACGGGTGCTCGCGTGTCATCATCCGTTCGCCGCCGTCGGCGAGGTCGTCGAGCAGCTCTCTCGGCCACGTGACGTCGGGATCGACGTCGACGCGACGGTGACCATCGTGGTCCGTGCACCAGAGTTCGGGGGCACCGGCGACGCCGTCGACGACCGGCGTGCGGACCTCGAGACGACCGGCCGTTCCCGTGATGACGAGCCGCACATCGCCCCACGCGGGGAACCCGTCGGCCTCGAGGTAGTCGACACGGTGGTGGCCCCGGGCGTCACCGGCCGCGAGCGTGACCTCGGCGATGTCGTGGAACGCCGGATGGTCCGGCGCGGCGACGTTGCCGGAGGCCGCGCCGACGACGTCGGCGGTCTCGGCGCCGGTCGACGCGAGGAACTGGTCGACCTGATGCGCTCCGAGGTCGACGAGCAGCGCGCCGGCGCGACCGGGGTCGAAGAACCACTCGGGTCGCTGGTCCAGCGCGCCCCGGTGTGGCGCGGACCCCGACACGTGCACCACCTCACCGATCGCGCCGTCGCGTGCGAGCGTCGTCGCCACTCGCACGGCAGGCACACCGAATCGCTCCGAGAACAGCACCCACCAGCGTCCCGCGCTCTGCGCCACCGCCGCTCGGACCCGTTCGAGCTGGTCGGACGTCGTGGCCCCCGGCTTGTCGGACAGCACCGAGCGACCGGCATCGAGCGCAGCGACCGCGGCGTCGGCCCGGGTGCTCGGCACCCCGGCCAGCACGACGAGCTGGACCCGGTCGTCGGCCAACACTCCGGCGGCGTCGGTGGCCACCGAGTCCGTCTGCCACGCGCCATACGCATCGGACAGCGAGTCGCCCGACGTGTGGGCGATGGGCACCGCCCCCGCAGCGCGCAGTCCGTCGACGAGTTCGAAGACATGCAGGTGCTCGAGTCCCACCACGCCGAACCCCACCGGTGTTGTCGTCGCGGGTGCCGTCGTCACGACCGTGAACGGTAGAGCACGCTCCGAGACCGACGACACCCCGAGCGCCCGGCGGTCCCGCTCGCACGTTCCGCTACGTTGTCGGCCATGCCTAGCTACGAACAGCTCTTCATCGGTGGCGAGTGGGTGGCCCCGGCCTCCGAACGGACCTTCGAGGTCATCAACCCGTTCAATCTGGAGTCGGTGGGCACCGCGCCCGAGGCCGTCGAGGCCGACGTCGACCGCGCCGTCGCCGCCGCCCGCGCCGCACTGGACTCGGGGCCGTGGGCGAACACGACCGCCGCCGAGCGGGCCGACCTGATGCAGGCGCTCGGCGACCAGATCGCCGTGCGATTCACCGACTTCGCCGACCTCATCACCGCCGAGAACGGCTGCCCGACCCTGTTCAGTCAGCTCGGCCAGGTGGGTGCGGCGACGATGGTGCTGCAGTTCTTCACCGACCTCACACGGACCTTCGAGTTCGAGGAGTTCCGCCAGGGCATCCTCAGCCCGACGATCGTGCGCCACGAGCCCGTCGGCGTCGTCGGCGGGATCATCCCGTGGAACGTGCCCCTGTTCATCACCATGTTGAAGTTCGCGCCGACGCTGGCATCGGGTTCGACGATGGTGGTGAAGCCGGCACCCGAGACCCCGCTCGACGCGCTGCTGCTCGCCGAGTGCGTCGAGGCTGCCGGGATCCCGGCCGGCGTGTTCAACGTCGTGCCGGCCGATCGAGAGGTCGGCGAGTACCTGGTCCGCCACCCCGGTGTCGACAAGATCTCGTTCACCGGCTCGACCGCCGCCGGCCGCCGGATCGGCTCGATCTGTGGCGAACAGTTGAAGCGCTGCACGCTGGAACTCGGCGGCAAGTCCGCGGCGATCTTCCTCGACGATGTCGACGCCGAGGCCGCGGTCGCCGCGCTGCTACCCCTCGGTTCGCTGATGAACAACGGGCAGGCGTGCGTGGCACAGACCCGCATCCTCGCTCCGCAGAGCCGCTACGAGGAGATCGTCGAGGCCGTCACGGCCGGTACCGCCGGCATGATCGTGGGTGACCCGATGGAGATGGACACCGCCGTCGGTCCGCTCGTCGCCGAGCGCCAGCGTGACCGTGTCGAGGGCTACATCCAGACCGGCCGCGACGAGGGTGCCCGCGTCACCACCGGTGGCGGCCGACCGGCCGGCTTCGACACCGGCTGGTTCGTCGAGCCCACCGTGTTCGCCGACGTCGACAACTCGATGCGCATCGCCCAGGAGGAGATCTTCGGCCCGGTGCTGTGCGTGATCCCCTACACCGACGACGCCGACGCCGTGCGCGTCGCCAACGACAGCGACTACGGCCTGTCCGGGTCGGTGTGGGGTCAGGACGTCGAACGAGGCATCGCCGTCGCACGCAGCGTGCGCACCGGCACCTACACCGTCAACGGGTTCTCGATGGAGTTCTCGGCACCGTTCGGCGGATTCAAGAACTCCGGTGTCGGCCGAGAGCTGGGCAAGGAAGGGCTCGAGGAGTTCCTCGAGGTCAAGTCGATCTGCCTGCCCGAGGGCTACAACGAGCCGACGCTCGAGAACTGAGGGCGTCGACCGGTCAGTCGCCGGTCGACGACGCGATGCCATCCACGGCGTCATCGCCGAAGAACGCCCGGGCGGCCGGCTCGAAGTCGGGTCCGCGCCGCAGGTGGTGGCCCCCGTCGACACTGAGTGATGTGCCGGTCACCCACCCGGACTCCGGGCCGAGCAGGAACCGGACGGCGGCGGCGACGTCGTCGACGTTGCCCGGTCGGGACACCGCCATGTTGGTCAGGTACGAGTCCATGACCTGCTCGTCGTCCATGATCATCGAGACCAGGTCGGTGTCGACGATCCCGGGTCGCACGGAGTTGACCCGCACGCCGGCGCGGCCCAGTTCGTCCGCCGTCTGACGCACGAGGGCGTCGATCGCGGCCTTCGACACGCAGTACGGGCCCATGTACGGATGGGTGACCGCCGCGGCGATCGACGAGATGGCCACCATGGCACCGCCGCCGTGCCGGGCGATCGCGGTCCCGGCGTGCTTGAACAACAGGAACGTGCCCGTGGCGTTGGTCGCCAGGACATCGGTCCACTCCTCGAGTGGCGTGGTGATGATCGGACCGAGTCCGCCGCGACCGGCGGACGCCACCGCGAACCCGAGCGGGGCCAGGTCGTCGGCCAGTGCGACGGCAGCCGCGACGGCGGCCTCGTCGGTGGTGTCGCCGGCGAACGTGACGACCCGGGCGCCCTCCGGCACATCCGGCTCGAGCGAGGCCGCACCCGCTTCCAGTCGCTCCGGGCTGCGACCGGTGAGCACGACCGAGACACCGTCTCGAACCAGACGTCGCGCGCACTCGAGTCCGATGCCGCTCCCTCCTCCGGTGATCACGGCCGAGCGG
>CAJBIS010000342.1 GCA_903953195.1 uncultured Actinomycetes bacterium | reverse complement strand
GTGCTGCCCCCGAGCAGACCCAGATCGCCGACGACATGGACGATCAGATCCGCCTCGTGCACCACCTCGAGCGTCCCCTTGAACGCCTCGACGAGCTGGTGTGGAAGTTTCCGGACGAACCCGACCGTGTCGGTGAGCAGCACCGGCTCACCCCCGGGCAGGTCGAGCCGGCGGGTGGTGGCATCCAACGTCGCGAACAGGCGGTCCTCGACGAGCACGCCCGCATCGGTGAGCCGGTTCAGCACGGTCGACTTGCCCGCATTCGTGTAGCCGACGATCACGACGTGTCGCAGCGCCGAACGCTCCCGGGCCTTGCGTTGCGTCGCCCGGGTGCGGGAGGTGGACCGCAGGTCGGCCTCGAGCTTGTGGATCTGCCGGGTGATCCGACGTCGGTCGATCTCGAGCTGTGTCTCACCCGGGCCGCCACGGGCACCGATCCCGCCCATCTGCTGCGAGAGGCTGCGACCCTTGCCCCGCAGGCGCGGCAGCCGGTACCGGAACATGGCCAGCTGGACCTGCGCCTTGCCCTCCTGACTGTGGGCGTTCTGGGCGAAGATGTCGAGGATGACCGCGGTGCGGTCGATGGCCGAGCGGCCGAGGAGCTTCTCGAGGTTGTTCTGCTGCGCGGGACTGAGCTCGTCGTCGAACACGACGGTGTCGCAGTCGACCGCCTCGGCGAGCTCGAGGATCTCGTCGACCTTGCCCCGACCGACGTAGGTCGCCGGGTCCGGGGCCTGCCGGCGCTGCGTGAGGCGGCCGACCACGTCGGCGCCGGCGGTGTCGACGAGCAGTTCGAGTTCGTCGAGCGAGGCGTCGACCCGGTCGTCGTCGTGCGGCGGGAAACTGACGCCGACGATGAGGATCCGCTCCCGGAAGGTCCGGTCGATGAGCCCTGAGGACTCACCGCCGAACTCGCCGAACCCGCCGCGGTGACCGGTGTCGCTCACGGCACCGTCACCTCGGCGACGAACGTCGACGGACCACACAGGACGGCGGTGCCGCCGGCGAGCAGCACCTCGGCGGTGCCGCCGGGCATGTGCACGGTCACCCGGTCGTCGGTCAGACCCCAGTCGTGCACCGCGGTCGCGGTGGCCACCGCGCCCGACCCGCACGCCTGCGTGATCCCGACGCCGCGCTCCCACACCTGCAGTCCCACGTTCGTGCGGTCGACGACGTGGACGACGTGGACGTTGATCCCGTCGGCGAACGACGCCTCGAGGCCAGGTCCGACCTCGGCGGCATCGAGGTCGCCGGGGTCGTCGACGAGGAGCACGAGGTGCGGGTTGCCCAGATCGACGGTGGCACGTGACCGAGCCGGCGTGGACGCCGCCGCGCCGCTCAACTCGGGGCCCGGACGGGGTGCACCGAAGTCGACCTCGGACCAGAGCTCACCGTTGGTGTCGCCGCGCACCGTGCGCACGCGCCGCAGTCCGGCGGCGGTCTGCACGTCGACGGCTCCCTCGGCCCGACCCGCGGCGCGCAGGTGCTCCTGCACCAGGCAGCGGATGCCGTTCCCGGAGATCTCCGCCTCGGAACCGTCCGCGTTCAACAGCACCATGCGCAACTCACCGGGACCGTCGAGCACGCCGAGCCCGTAGAGCAGTCCGTCGGCACCGACGCCCTCGTGACGATCGCAGAGGCGTCGAGCCGTCTCGGCATCGGGAACGAGTGGGCCGTCGCCGGGCTGTGCCGCATCGAGCGCGACGAGGAAGTCGTTCCCGAGTCCGTGCAGCTTGCTCAGACGCAGCATCGACAGGTCCTGATCACGCCCCGACCCTACCGGCCGCACCCTCACGCCAGTGGGCGTGGATCCGCGCCGCCAGTTCGGTGCTCGAGACCTCGGTGGCGTCGAACCAGCGGATCCTCGGGTCGCGCCGGAACCAGCGGACCTGGCGCACGGCGAACCGCCGTGTGCGCATCACGGCGAGGTCGATCGCCTCGTCGAGGGTGCACTCGCCGCGCAGGTGGGCGAGCAGTTCCCGATAGCCCAGCGCCTCACGCGCCGTGCGAGACGGACCACCGGGCAACTCGGCCAGCGCGCGCACCTCGTCGAGGAACCCGGCGTCGAGCTGAGCGGCGTACCGGGCCCGGATCCGTTCCGACAGCACCTCGCGGGGGACATCGAGTCCGACCAGCACGAAGGGCGTCGGGCCGTACACATCGAGTCCCGGGCCGGCCGACGAGAAGGGTCGACCCGAACCGATCGTCACCTCGAGTGCACGCACGATGCGCCGACGGTTGCCGACCGGGATGCGACGGGCCGCGAGCGGGTCGAGCTCCTCGAGGCGGGCGAGCAGGATCGCGGTGTCGGGTTCGGCCTCGAGCTGCGCCTCCACCTCCGGGTACTTCGGCGGCGGGCGCAGTCCGTCGGTGACCGCGCGCACGTACAGGCCGGTTCCACCGACGAGCACGGCGTCGACGCCACGGGCATCGAGGTCGGCGAGGACCGTGCCGACGTCGTCGGAGAACCGGGTCACCGAGTACTCGTCGGTCGGGTCGACGACGTCGAGCAGATGGTGCGGAACCTGCGCCCGCACCCGGGCGCTCGGCGTGGCGGTGCCGATGTCCATGCCGCGGTAGACCGCCATCGAGTCGCAGCTGATCAGTTCGGTCGGCTGCCCGGCAGCCCGACGACGCAGCGCCACCTCGAGCGCCACGCCGGACTTGCCCGACGCGGTCGGTCCGACCACCACGAGCGGCCGCGCGGGCCCTCGACTCGACGGGATCACGACCGGCACTCCCCGAGCGCGTCGGCGAGGGCGTACCAGTCGATGACCGCCACCGGTGGCGTCGGGTGCGGGTAGCGGGCGAAGAACGCCGGGACGACACCCGGCCCGTACGCAGCCACCAGCGACCGCACCGCCGGTGCCAGGTCGCGCACGGGGTCACCGAGTGCGGCACGCTCCCACGACGTGAACCCGAGCGCGCGACCGTCGTCGACGCGGAGGTGGTCGAGCGTCGGCGAACCGTGGGTCAGGACATCGACTGGACGATCGGCGAGAGCCCCGACGCCGCCCACGAG
>CAJBIS010000341.1 GCA_903953195.1 uncultured Actinomycetes bacterium | reverse complement strand
TCTCGGCGAGCTGGAGCGGTGTCACCAGGACGTCGCCCTGACCGATCGAGGTGATCACGTTGTCGCCCGTGAACCAGTCGGGGGTGACGAACGCGTCGGGGTTCGCGTTGTACGCGTCCCGCCGGTTCTGCGGCGTCGGGATGCGACCCGGGCTCTCACCGGGGATCGGGATGCCCGTGGGCGAGCCGAGCCCGAACGACGTGGCCACGTCCTGGATCGCCGTGTCGCCGAACTGAGCTCGATCGGCCCAGAGCATCTCGCCGAGCCGGTAGTAGTACGTGTCGGACGACACGGTGAGCGAGCGGGCGAGATCCACCTTCCCGAGGACCTTGCGGCCCGCGTTCTGGAACGAGCACGAGGTGCCCTCACAGTCCTGCAACTTGTAGACGCCGGCGTCCTGGTACTCCTCGTTGCCCGGTCCGATCAGACCCCGGTTCCACGCGGCGAGGGCCGTGATCGGCTTGAACGTCGACCCCGGGGCGTAGGTGCCCTGCAGTGCCCAGTTGTAGAGCGGCCGGCCGTTGTTCGGGTCGTTGAGTTGCTCCCACAGATCGGTCGAGATGCCGTTGACCAGAATCGACGGGTCGTACGACGGGTACGACGCCATCGCCAGCACCTGCCCGGTCCCGGGCTGCAGGATCACCACCGACCCCTGCGGAGCGTTCAACTTGCCCTCGGAGGCACTCGTGCCCCGGAGCGACCGGATCTTGGCGGCGAGCAGCCGCTCGGCGTGCGCCTGCAGATCGAGGTCGATCGACAGCCACACGTCATCTCCGGCGACGGCGTCGGCGCGGTCGACCTCACCGAGCACGTTGCCGCGGGCGTTCACCTCGATCGTTCGCTTGCCGGGCACCGCACGCAGGTCGGACTCGTAGGCCGACTCGACGCCACCCTTCCCGTAGCTGTCACCGGACTGGTACGCCTTGAGCGGCTCACCGCCCAACGCGGTGGCCACCGTCGTCGAACTCGTCGACGTGTCGCCGGATCCCTCGCCGTCCGCTCGGGACGACTCCCGGGCGAGTTCGTCCTCGTTGATCTCACCCACGTAGCCGACGAGCTGCGCCGCCAGGGACCCGTACGGGTACGACCGCACCGTGCGCCGTTCCACCACCACGCCCGGGAACCGGTCGGCCCGTTCGGCCAGGTACAGCTCGACCTCCTCGGGCACCTCGTCGGCGATCGGCACGTACTCCTGCGGCGCGTACCGCACGTCGTCGTAACGACGCTGCACCGTGTTCACCTTGGTCGGCACGCCCTGCGAGGTCAGCGACTCCGCCAGATCGGCGAAGACGGCCTCACGCTCGGCCGGTTCCATCTTGCGGAGCGGCTCACGATTCAGCGCCACGACGATGGTCGACCGGTTGTCGACGATCACCCGGCCGGTGCGGTCGAGAATGCGACCGCGCGGGCCCTCCTCGTGGATCACCCGGAGACGGTTGGACTCGGCCGCCGCCTCGAAGCGCTGGCGGTCGATGCCCTGCAGGAACCACAGCCGCACGAACAGCGCTGCGAACAACGTGAGCGCGACGATGCCGATGGCGCTGAGGCGGACGTGGGTCGAGTTGGTGTCCATGGTGGCGAGGGTCGGGTCGGCCGCAGCGATGACCGGTGGTTCCGCCTCAACGGATCCGAACCACGGATCCGTTCTGATCGGCCCAACGGGCGACCGACATCGCCGGCACCACCAGCAGCGCGTTGACGACCGAGACGATACCGATGATCGCCAGCAGATTCGGGTCAGCCAGCGTGCTCGCCCCGAGCAGATGCCCCAGTGCCGCGTACAGGAGCACCCCGGCGGCACTCAGCCCGCCGGCCAGACCCATCCAGATCGGGGTCGCCGGCCGGACGACCGTGTCGCCCGCCACTCCGGCGGAGTAGCCGGTGAGGGTGAAGGCGAGGGCGCTGACACCGAAGCGGCTCGACAGGTAGGCGTCCGCACAGCACCCCGCGGCGAAGCCCACGATCGCACCCCGGGTGGGGCCGCCGGTCAGCCCGGCCACCACGGCGATCAACAGGATCAGATCCGGGTGCACCCCGAACACACTGAGGCGGGACACCACGGTGACCTGCAGCAGGACGGCGACGCTCAGGACCAGCGCCCAGCGGACCACGATCGAGTCGAGACTCATCGCGGCGGCTCCCACTTCAGCACCTGCACCACGTCGAGCTTCGTGAGTTCCGCCGACAGCGACACCTCGAGGCGCTGCTCGCGTGTGGTCGGGTTCGCGGCGACCTCCGTCACGATGCCCACGGGGATGTCGGGCGGCATGATCGACGTCGAGAGACCCGAGGTCAGCACGGCCTCACCGGTGCGCACCGGGTCCTCGAGGTCGATGCCGCGATCGACCACGAAGTTCCCCGTCGCGCCGCCGCCGCGACCCACACCGAGGTCCTGACTCGAGGCCAGACGGACGCCCACCGCGAATGCCGGGTCCGAGGCCAACTGCACCACCGACGAGTTGCTGCCGACCCGTTCGAGTCGGCCGACCAGACCCGAGCGGGTCACGACCGGCATGCCCTCGGCGAGTCCGTTGGACGAGCCCTTGTCGATCTCGACCCGGTAGTCGGCGAAGTTCGAGTACGCGCCCGACGACACCCGGGCGATCTGGGTCGGGATCGCGTCGACGAAGCCGAGCTCGAGCTGCTCGTTGAGCCGCCGGAGCTGCTCCCGAGCATTCGTCTCGGCGGCATCGGCGGACTCGAGCTCGCCGATGCGACCGCGCAGCTGCTCGTTCTCAGCGACCAGGTCGTCGTATCCGGTGATGCCGTTCCAGGCGTTGCGGAACGGTGCCGACACCCAGTTGAACGCGCCCTCGAACGGTGACGCCGTGTCGCCGGCGACACTCCGGACGCCGTTGAAGACGGGGACGCCACCGGCGTCGAGCGCGATGAGCGTGACGGCGACGAGCGACAGGACGATGAGGACGTACCTCGATCGTCGGCGGGTGGCGACCGGCCGCACGGGGCTCAGTCGCGGTGCGAGGAGAACAGGATGCCGCGGAGGGCGTCGAACTCCTCGAGCGCCTGACCGGAACCCAGCGCCACGGCCTCGAGCGGTCGCGGTGCGATCCGGATGGGCATCCCCGTCTCCTGGGCCAACCGGTTGGCGAACCCCTTGAGGAGCGCCCCACCACCGGCCAGGACGATCCCCCGCTCCATCACGTCGGCCGCCAGTTCGGGCGGCGTCTTGTCGAGCGTCACCTTCACGGCGTCGACGATCGCGGACAGTGGCTCCTCGATGGCCTCGCGGATCTCGTACGTCGAGGTGACGATGGTCTTCGGCAGCCCGGTCACCAGGTCGCGGCCGCGGATCTCGGCCTGCAGTTCCTGCTCGAGCGGCCACGCCGAGCCGAGCTCCATCTTGACGACCTCGGCCGTCCGCTCACCGAGGGCGAGCGAGTACTCCTTCTTGATGTACTGGATGATCGCCTCGTCGAGCTCGTCGCCGCCGACGCGGACCGACTGGCTGGTCACCACACCGCCGAGCGAGATCATCGCGACCTCGGTCGTACCGCCGCCGATGTCGACGATCATGTTGCCGGTCGGCTCCTGCACCGGGAGCCCGGCGCCGATCGCGGCGGCCATCGGTTCCTCGATGATGTGCGCCGGCTTGCGGGCGCCGGCGAACTCCGCGGCGTCCTGCACGGCGCGCTGCTCGACGCCGGTCACGCCGGACGGCACGCAGATGATCATGCGCGGCTTGGAGAAGCGGCTGTTGTGCACGCGCTGGATGAAGTAGCGCAGCATCACCTCGCACACCTCGAAGTCCGAGATGACACCGTCCTTCAGCGGTCGAATGGCCCGGATGTGCGACGGGGTCTTGCCGATCATCCGCTTCGCCTCGGTACCGACGGCCACGGCCCGGCCGTCGTGCTCACGCACGGCCACGACCGACGGCTCGCAGAGAACGATCCCCTCGCCGCGCACGTACACGAGCGTGTTGGCCGTCCCGAGATCGACCGCCATGTCACGGCCGAGCAGGTTGGTGTTCATCCGTGATGTCGGGAGCCGTGCCATACGTCGTTCCTCACGCTACCCGGCGCTCTGCGCCGGGTTCCGGTCACCGATGGGTGA
>CAJBIS010000340.1 GCA_903953195.1 uncultured Actinomycetes bacterium | reverse complement strand
TGCCGCGGACGACGGCGAGCTCACCGTTCGAGCCGGGCGGTGAGTTGCGCATCTCGCAGATCCCGGGCCGCGAGGGCACGATCGCCTTCGCTCCCGTCGAGGTCACCGGCACGCTGGACCGCGAGGAGGCGCAGCAGTACGGCACCGACATCTCGGCCCTCGCGCCGCAGATCGACGGACTGCGCGTCGAGTTCGGTGGCCAGATGTTCGCGGAGTTCGCGCCGCCGGCGTCGGAGCTGCTCGGACTCGCCTTCGCCATCGTCATCCTGATCGCCGCGTTCGGTTCGGTCCTGGCGATGGGTCTGCCCATCGGTGTCGCGCTCGGCGGCATCGGGGTGGGCACCGTCCTGCTCGCGTTGTTGTCGAACGTGATGTCGATGCCGGACTTCGCGACGACGCTCGGCGTGATGATCGGTCTCGGCGTCGGCATCGACTACGCGCTGTTCATCGTCACCCGCTACCGCGAGCAGATCCGCGCGGGGCACTCGGTCGAGGAGTCCGTGGCGATCTCGATCGACACGTCCGGGCGGGCCGTCACCTTCGCCGGCCTGACCGTCGTGATCTCGCTGCTCGGCATGTTGTTGATGGGCGTCAGCTTCGTCACCGGCCTCGGTGTCGGAGCGGCAACCGTGGTGACCGTGACGATGGTGGCGTCGCTCACGCTCCTGCCGGCGCTGCTCGGATTCGCCGGCGAACGGATCGAACGGACCCGCTGGCGCGGTCTGATCGCCGCCGGGCTGGTGGCCCTCGGACTCGTGGGGGTCGGGCTCGCGGTCCAGCCGCTGATGGTGGCGTTCCCGCTCGCACTCGTCGTCCTCGTCGCGGGCTTCGCGGTGCCGGCACTCAAGCGAGAGGTGCCTCGGCGTGATCCGAAACCGCTCGAGGCCACCACGGCGTACCGCTGGAGCCGAGTGGTGCAGCGTCACCCGTGGTCCATGACGATCGGTGCCACGGCGCTGCTCCTCCTCCTCGCCGTGCCGGTGCTGAGCCTGCGGCTCGGGTTCGCCGACGAGAGCAACGAGCCGCCCGGTGCCACCACCCGACAGGCCTACGACCTGCTGGCGGCCGGCTTCGGCCCCGGCTTCAACGGGCCGCTCACGCTGGTGGCCGAGCTGCCCGAGGGTGTGAGCCCCGATCAGCTCGGCGGCATCAACGCCGCGGTGGCCGCCGACCCCGGCGTCGCCTTCGCGACACCGGCGATCCCGAACGACCCGGCGAATCCCACCGCGGTGGTGTGGCGGGTGTTCCCGACGACCGCGCCGCAGGACGTCGCCACCACCGAACTGGTGAACCGCCTGCGCTCCGAGGTGCTGCCCGCGGCCGAGACGAACACGGGTGCCACGGTGCTCGTCACCGGATTCGTGGCCGTCACCGTGGACTTCTCCAACTACCTGGCCGGGCGTCTCATCCTCTTCTTCGCGGCGGTGCTGACGCTGTCGTTCCTGTTGTTGATGGCGGTGTTCCGCTCGCTGCTCGTGCCGCTCAAGGCCGTGATCATGAACCTGCTGTCGATCGGTGCCGCCTACGGCGTGCTGGTCGCAGTGTTCCAGTGGGGCTGGTTGAAGGGGATCGTGGGGGTCGAACCTGCGCCCATCGAACCGTTCATCCCGATGATGCTCTTCGCCATCGTGTTCGGCCTGTCGATGGACTACGAGGTCTTCCTGTTGTCGAGGGTGCGCGAGGAGTGGCTCAAGACCAAGGACAGCAGCCGAGCCGTTGCCGACGGCGTGGCCGCCACGGCCCGGGTGATCACCGCCGCAGCCGCGATCATGGTGTTCGTCTTCGGCTCGTTCCTGCTCGAGGACAGCCGTCCCATCAAGCTGTTCGGTCTCGGGCTGGCGCTCGCCGTCCTGCTCGACGCCACCATCGTCCGGCTGCTCCTGGTGCCGGCGACGATGGAACTGCTGGGCGACCGGAACTGGTGGTTGCCGCGCTGGTTGGACCGCATCCTGCCGGCGCTGCACGTCGAGGGGCCGGCCGAGCCGGCGGCGCCGACGGACGAGGACCGCGAGCTCGAGTCCGTCAGCTGATCCGGGCGCCATCGGAGCCCGCCGGGGGAGTGCCCGGACGGCTGTTTCGGCCCGGAACGGCGGGCCTCCGTCCTGATGTTCGGCCCGGAACGGCGGGCCTCCGCCATCCTGACGGTGGCGGTCGGTAACGTGGGAGACCCGTGGCCAGCCGTAGCAGTTCCTCCACCAAGTCCTCCAAGGGCTCGTCGTCGTCCCGTTCGTCGCGGGGCGCCCAGCCGCCGCGTTCGGCCAGTCGGTCACGCAGTGGCGCGTCCTCGTCAGGTCGGGGGTCGACGCGTTCATCCGGACGGGGTGCGGCACCCGCTCGCTCGTCCTCGTCGGGACGTGGCCGCAGTGACGCCCCGGCGTCGACCTCGCCGCTGAGGTACCTGTTCGACGGACACGGTCACGACGTGACCGGCGTCCTGTGCCTGCTGCTCGCCGTCCTGCTGGCGCTCGGCGTGTGGATCGGCGCGGCCGGTCCGGTCGGATCCGGTCTGGCGACACTCGCCCGGACGCTGGTCGGCGTCTTCGCCGTGGTGCTGCCGATCGTCCTCGCCGGCGTGGGCGTGCTGATGATCCGGGGCCGCCAGCCGAAGGCGCCCAGCGTGCCCGAGGATCAGTCCGCAGCCGGAGTGGCTGCGGACGGTACCGCGGTCATGCAGTTGCCGGTCGACCGCACACCGGCTCGTTGGGCCGGGGCCGGACTCGCCGCCGTCGTGCTGCTCGGCATGGCCCAGCTCATCGCCGGTCAGGACGTCTCCGTCAGCGCCGATGGATTCGATGCCTTCGCCGAGGCGGGCGGGCTGTTCGGCGCCGCCATCGGCGTGCCGCTGTCGAGCCTGTTGGGCCGATGGGGGGCGTTCGCCGTCCTCGTCGCGCTCGCCGTGCTCGCCGCCGGCCTGCTCAGCGGTCGCCCGCTCCGCCAGCTCGCCACCCAGATCGGCCGCGGCGCCAGGCCGGCAGCGGAGCGGGTCGTCGACTGGCTGCGCGGCCTGTTCGTCATCAGCGGAACGGCAACCGAGCAGACCGAGGCTCCGCAGGTGCACCTGTACGACCAGGACGTCGACGCGCCGCCCACCAAGCCGGCACGCGCCCGCCGTGCCCCCAAGGTCGCGCCGCCCGCCGAGACCCCGGCCGCGGCGAAGCCTGTGGTCCCCGCGGTGCCCGAGGTCGAACCGGAACAGCTCGAGATCGCGTTGCCGCCCGGAGCGAACGGTTCGGCGTGGAAGCTGCCCGCCGCCAAGTCGCTCTCGGTGTCGCCCCGCCAGAAGGTCGACACGACGGCCGTCGAGGAGCGTGGCCGCCAGCTCGAGGCGGCGCTCGCCGAGCACGGCGTCGAGACGCGGCTCGTGGGCATGGTGGTCGGACCGACGGTCACCCGCTATGAACTCGAACTCGGTGTCGGCGTGAAGGTCGCCCGGGTGACGACGCTGAACAAGGACATCGCGTACGCCATGGCGTCGCCCGACGTGCGCATCCTGGCGCCCATTCCGGGCCGTCAGGCGATCGGCGTCGAGGTGCCCAACGAGCACCGTCAGGTCGTGAACCTCGGCGACATCCTCACCTCGGCCGAGGCCAAGGCGGCCACACATCCGCTCGAGGTCGGCGTCGGCCGTGACATCAACGGCGTCTCGGTGCTGATGAACCTCGCCGAGATGCCGCACCTGCTCATCGCCGGTCAGACCGGCGCCGGCAAGTCGTCGTGCATCAACTCGATCATCACCTCGCTGATGATGCGCTCCACGCCCGATCAGGTCCGCATGATCCTGATCGACCCGAAGCGCGTCGAGCTCACGCAGTACAACCGGATTCCTCACCTGCTCACCCAGGTGGTGACCGACCCCCGCAAGGCCTCCAACGCGCTCAACTGGGCGGTCAAGGAGATGGAGCGGCGCTACGACCTGCTGTCCGAGGTGACGGCCCGTGACATCACGGCGTACAACTCGGCGTTCGACCGGGGTGAGCTGCCCGAACGTCCGGGCGACGACCGCGAGTACGAGCGGCTGTCGTTCATCCTGATCGTCGTCGACGAGCTCGCCGACCTCATGATGACGGCGCCGCGTGACGTCGAGGACGCCATCTGCCGGATCGCGCAGAAGGCCCGCGCCGTCGGCATCCACCTGGTGATCGCCACGCAGCGACCGTCGGTCAACGTGATCACCGGCACGATCAAGGCCAACGTGCCGGCCCGTCTGGCATTCGCCGTGGCGTCGGCCACCGACTCCAAGGTGGTCCTCGATCAGCCCGGAGCCGAGCGTCTCGTGGGTCGGGGCGACATGCTCCTGCTCGGCTCGGGCACCTCCATCACCCAGCGCATCCAGGGCGCGTGGGTGGACGAGAAGGAGGTCGCCGGCATCGTCGCCTTCTGGCGCAAGCAGGCGCCCGAGGTCGAGACGGCCTACGTCGAGGCCGTCCAGAGCGACACGAACGCCGGCGCCGGCGGAGGCGCCGCAGGTGCCGGTGGTGGCAACGGCGACGACGACGATCTGCTGAACCAGGCCATCGAACTGGTGGTCCGTCAACAGCTCGGGTCCACGTCCATGCTCCAGCGCAAGCTCAAGGTCGGCTTCGCCCGTGCGGGCCGTCTGATG
>CAJBIS010000339.1 GCA_903953195.1 uncultured Actinomycetes bacterium | reverse complement strand
CCGATCTCGTGGCGGCGCGCATCGTCGATGCCGTCCTGACCGGGACGACGGAGCTCGCACCCGAGGACTTCACGGCCGGCCCGGCGCCACGCGGCTCGGCAACAACGGGCACGGCATCAACGGGCACGGAGGGAGCGGCACCGTGACGATGGTGGCAGTGGGCCGGACGATGGCGGTCGACCCCTGCATCGTCTGGGAGCTGCTGGTCGATACGTCGCGGTGGGCCGACTGGGGTCCGAGTGTGGCGACGGTCGAGTGCGCCGACGTTCGACTCGGTGCTCACGCCACCGGACGCGTTCGCACGCCCATCGGAGTGTCGTTGCCGTTCGTGGTCACCGAGTTCACCGAGGGGCGGAGCTGGGCCTGGTCCGTCGCCGGCGTGCCCGCGACGACGCACACCGTGGAGCCGGTCCCCGGTGGTTGCCGCGTGTCGTTCGGCGTGCCCGCCGTGGCCGCGCCCTACACGCTGGTCTGCCGGACGGCGCTTCGTCGGATCGAACGACTGGCACGAGCGGTCGATTCGCCGTGACGGACGTCTGCACGTCGGTGGTGGGCGCGGAGGGGCTCGAACCCCCGACATCTTCCTTGTAAGGGAAGCGCTCTAGCCAACTGAGCTACGCGCCCGGAGCGGCTCAGGGTAGCAATCGTTCCTCGGGAGCCCGTCGGGCGCTCCCGCTAGGGTTCGCCCATGGCTGCGATCGACACGCCCCGTTCCGACACGCCCCGTTCCGACGCTCCCGGGTCGTACCTCGGGCTGCCCGACTCGTTGAGCGGCGACGAGGTCCGACGGCTCGTGGCGCTGGTCCCCGCGTCGGGCGACGCCCCGACGGTCACGACGCACGCACCGTTCAGCGGCGAGCAGCTCGCGGAGCTCGTCCAGTGCACGCCCGACGACGTGCTGGCCGCCGCCGAGCGCGCTCGGGTGGCCCAGCGCCGCTGGGCGCGGGTCCCGATCCGGGAGCGTGCTGCGGTGATGCTGCGGTTGCACGATCTGGTGCTCGACAACCGTGAGCGCCTGATGGACGTCGTGCAGGCCGAGAACGGCAAGTCGCGACGCGACGCGTTCCTGGAGGTCGCCGACATCGCCATCACCTGTCGGTACTACGCCCGGACCGGTCCGAAGGCGCTGTCGAGCAAGCGGCGCAGCGGGCTGATCCCCGGGCTCACCTCGGTGGAGGAACACCACCATCCGAAGGGGATCGTCAGCATCATCTCGCCGTGGAACTACCCGCTGAGTCTCGGTGCCGGTGACACGATCCCGGCGCTGCTCGCCGGCAACGCGGTGGTGCAGAAGGCCGACAACCAGACGGCGCTCACGGCGCTGGCCGCGCTGGATCTCGCTCGGCAGGCGGGCGTCCCGGAGGACCTGTGGCAGGTCGTGCTCGGCCGGGGCTCGTCGATCGGTCCGGCCATGTTGGACATCGCCGACTTCGTCATGTTCACCGGGAGCACCGAGTCCGGCCGGCACATCGCCGCCGAGGCGGGCCGCCGACTCGTCGACTGCTCCCTCGAGCTCGGCGGCAAGAACGCGCTCGTCGTCCTCGACGACGCCGACCTCCACCGCGCCGTCGAAGGGGCCGTGCGTGCCTGTTTCTCGTCGAGCGGACAGCTCTGCATCTCGATCGAGCGGATGTACGTCGCGGACGCCATCTACGACGAGTTCGTGAGCCGGTTCGTCGACGCCGTGCGTGCCCTGCCGCTCGGGGCGAGCTACCGGTTCGACCAGCAGATGGGCAGCCTGACGTCATCCGAACAGCTCGAGGTCACCAGTGCCCACGTCGACGACGCCGTGGCGAAGGGGGCGACGGTGCTGCACGGCGGCACGGCCCGACCCGATCTGGGTCCGTTCTTCTACGAGCCGACGGTGCTCGAGGGTGTCGAGCCGGGCATGGAGTGCTACCGCGAGGAGACGTTCGGTCCGGTCGTCGCCATCAGCCGGTTCTCGACCGACGCCGAGGCGATCGAACTCGCCAACGACAGTCGCTACGGCCTCAATGCCAGCGTGTGGAGCCGCAACGGCCGGCGCGGCCGTGAGGTGGCCCGGCAGATCCGCGCCGGCACGGTCAACGTCAACGAGGCGTTCGCTGCGGCGTGGGGGAGCATCGACGCCCCGATGGGCGGCATGGGTGACTCGGGGATGGGTCGCCGTCACGGTGACCACGGCATCCTCAAGTACACGGAGTCGCAAACCGTGGCGACGCAGCGCCTGATGAACCTCGCCCCGCCGATCGAACGTCTCGGGGACGCGGGCTTCGCGGACGTGCTCACGCGCTCGCTGAAGCTGCTGAAGGCCGTCGGCTGGCGTTGATCGAACCGTGAGCTTCGACGCGTCGATCCGCTACACCGAACACGGCGTCGCCCACATCCGGGCCGACGACTGGGGCTCGCTCGGGTTCGGACAGGGGTGGTCGTGCGCCCGCGACAACCTGGCGACGATCGCGGATCAGATCGTCAAGGTGCGCGGCGAGTGGTCACGTTTCCACGGTCGCGGCGTGTCGGACTCGTTGCTCGCGAGCGACTTCGGCTACCGCATGCTCGACCTGCGCGGCCGGGCGGCGGCGCTCCGGGACGCGCAACCTCCGGAACTCCGGGAGCTGGTCACCGGGTACACCGCCGGGTACAACCGTGCGGTCGCCGACGCACGCAGCGATGGACCGGTGCGGCTGCCGGCATGGTGCGCGGACGCCGAGTGGGTCCGGCCGATCGACGAGCTCGACCTGTACGCCTGGCTCGGCGACGTGGCACTCATGGCCTCGGGGCGCAACCTCGCTCAGCTGATCGGCCGCGCCGAGGCGCCCGGCCCGGACGGGCCGGTGGCGCCGTCGCCGATGGAGGCGCTCGGCCCGCCGAGCGCCGCGAGCAACGGCTGGGCGGTCGGCGGCGACGCCACGGCATCAGGTCACGGCATGGTGCTCGCCAACCCGCACTTCCCGTGGTTCGGCGAGGCCCGTTTCTGGGAGTGCCACCTGCAGCTGCCCGGGGAGCTCGACGTCTACGGCGTGTCGCTCCTCGGCACGCCCGGCGTGCAGATGGGGTTCAACCAGGGTGTCGCGTGGGCGCACACGTTCTCGTGCGGTCACCGCTTCACCGTGTATCGCCTCGAGCTCGACGCCGAGTCGCCCACGACGTACCGATATGGCGACGAACGACGCGACATGGTCAGCGAGACACACTCGGTGGACGTGCTCGGCGGCGAGACGGTGGAGCGGACGCTGTGGCGGAGCCACTACGGGCCGATGCTGAACCCGCCGCTGCTCGGCTGGGGGACCGGGTTCGGGTTCTCGTACCGCGACGCCAACCTGGACAACGTCCGGGTGCTCGAACAGTTCCTGGGGATGGACCGGGCGACGTCGCTCGAGTCGTTCCGTGCGGTGTTCGACGACGTGCGCGGGCTGCCCTGGGTCAACACACTCGCCGCAGACGCGAGCGGTGACGTCTGGTACGCCGACGCCTCCGCGACCCCCCGCCTCAGCGACGCCGCCCAGCAGCGGTTCCGGGAGCGCATCGCCGGCGATCCGATCGCCGCGCTCATGTACGAGAACCGCATCGCGCTCCTCGATGGAAGCGACCCCGATGACGAGTGGCTCGACCACCCTGAGGCCCGGTCGCCCGGGCTGGAGCCGCCGTCCCGGTTGCCGCAGCTCACCTGCCGCGACGTGGTGTTGAACGCCAACGACTCGCACTGGGCGAACCATCCGACCGAGCGGCTCGAGGGCTACTCGGTGATGTGCGGGTTGGAACGCACGGGCCGGTCGTTGCGCACCCGCCAGAATCTGCTGCAGGCCGCTGCGCTCGTCGCCCGAGGCGGTGTCACCGTGGACGACCTCATCGCCGCCGTCTACGAGGGCCCGTCGCTCTCGGCCGACCTGCTGCTCGACGCCGTGGTCGCCCGGTGTCGAGCCGCCGAGCCGTTCACGATCGAGGGCCACGAGGTCGACCCGCGGCGTGCCGCCGACGTGCTGGCGTCGTGGGACCGCCGAGTGACACTCGAGTCCGCCGGGGCCGCGCTCTGGCGTGAGTTCATGGACGGCTTCGCGCCGACGCAGTGGCGCGGTGCGGGTTCGTTGTTCGCGGTCGACGCCGACCCCGACGACCCGGTGGGCACGCCGAACACGCTGACGGCCGCGTCGGGGGCGGACCCGTCGGCCGACCCGGTGCTGCGCGCGATCGGGCACGCGGTGCGCGTGCTCGATGCCGCCGGTGTGCCGCTCGACGCGCCGCTCGGCACGGTGCAGTGGGCACCACGGGGGTCCGAACGCATTCCGGTGCCGGGCGGCGGGGAGGGCGAGGGCGTCCTCAACGTGCTCGGTCCGGTCGGTGCCCTGTCGGCGGCGACGCTCGAACCGGGGCCGATGATGCCGGATCGCATCGCCGGGCGCGACCGCACCGGGCTGTCCGCAGGTGGCTACCCGGTCACCTACGGCACGAGCTTCCTCATGGCGGTGGAGCTGACCAGCGACGGCCCGGTCGGTGTCGGCGTGCTGGCGTACTCGCAGAGCAGCGACCCGGCCTCGCCGCACCATGCCGACGGCACCCGGGCGTACGCGGCGCGCTCGCTGCGACCCCTGCGGTTCACCGACGCCGACATCGACGCGGACCCGGCGCTCGAACGGATCGAGCTCAGCGAATCGGGTGGGCCGACCGACTGAAGTCGACGAACTCGTCGTGGGGGAGCGGTCGGCTCGTGAAGTACCCCTGCACGTAGTCGACACCGAGCGCGAGCATCAGTTCCAGCTGGTGCTGCGTCTCGACGCCCTCGGCGACCGACCGGCAGTTCATGGCCCGGCTCATCTCGATCGCGGCCCGTAGGATTGCCTCCTCCGGGGTGCCCTGGTCGGCGATCACGAAGGAGCGGTCGATCTTGAGGGTGTCGATCGGGAGGTCCCGCACCTCGGCCAGTGACGCGTAGCCGACGCCGAAGTCGTCGATCGCCACCCACAGCCCGGCGGCCTTGAGCTGCCGGAGTGCGTCGGCGGAACGATCCCGGATGACCGGGAACACCGTCTCGGGGATCTCGATCACGAGACCGCTCGTCGGCGCGCCCGCGTCGGTGAGCTGCGAGGTGAGCCACTCGAACAGATCCGGCCGGGCCATCGTGCCGTCCGAGAGGTTGACGCCGATGACGGGCAGCAACTCGGCGGGCGTGTCGCCGGCGGAGGCGTGCAGCTGACCCAACAGTTGCGATGCCAGGCGGATGACCTGTTCGTCGACCGCCTGGATCAGCCCGGCGCGGGTGGCCGCGTCGATCCAGCGCGCCGCCGGGATCAGTTCGCCGTGTTCGTCGCGGATGCGGGCGAGGGCCTCGCCACCGGACACCCGTCCGTCACGCGGATCGATGACCGGCTGGATGGCGATCTCGACCCGCTCGTCGGCGAGGTGGTCACGCAACTGGCGTGCCATCCGGGTCTGCTCGGAGCGCAGGTCCCGCATGGTGTGATCGAAGAACGCGAACCGGTCCCGCCCGGTTCGCTTGGCGCGTCGCAGCGCCTCATCGGCCTCCTCGATGAGCTGCGCCGCCGTCTGGATCTCGGTGGCATCGCGTGCGTCGTCGCCCGTCCAGCTGGCGCCGACGCTCGCGGTCACCACGACGTGCAGCGTCGCCAGGCTGGCGCGACGTGCGGCCCCTCGGATCGCCTCGGCGAGGTCGTCGAGCTCGCCGACGTCGGTGATGTCGGCGGCGACGGCGAACTCGTCGCCGCCGAAGCGGCCGATCGTCGTCCCGGCGAGCGCCTCCGTCATCTCGTGGGCGAACCGCCGCAACAGGCGGTCGGCCTCGCCGTGGCCGAACCGTTCGTTGACCGACTTGAAGCGGTCGAGGTCGCAGAACAGCACGGCGACGTCACCCGGCTCGCTCCGGTCGATCCGTGCGTCGACGAGCTCCATGAAGGTCGAGCGGTTCGCGACGCCGGTGAGGTCGTCGGTGGTGGCCGCCCGGACGAGTGCCGCCTCGGCGGCGTGGCGGGCGGAGACGTCGGTGAGCGTCATCAACACGGCCGCCGGACCCGAGTAGCGGACGCTCACCGGGCGCGCCTCGACGTCGACGACGTGGGTCGTGCCCGTCGGTGTCGTGACGGCGAGTCGTTCGGTGACGACCTGCTGCTCCCGGAGGGCACGGGACATCGGGTGTTCGACGTCCTCGGTCGGATCCGAGTCGGGTCGGGTGAAGCGGGTGCCGATCTCCGACGCCGGACCCTGGAGCGCCTCGTTCGTCCCCGCGAGGAGCGTCGCCGCCGCCGGGTTCGACTCGATGATCTCGCCCGCGGCATTCGCGATCACCACGCCGATGCCGATGCCCGAGATGACCTCTTCGCTGTCGAGCACCGGCTCGGCGCGGCCGCTGAAGATCAGGTAGCGCCCCGTCTCGGTGTCGTGGCGTTGTCCGATGAACTCGACGGCGACGGGGCTGCCGTCGGTCCGCTGCAGGCGGATGACCGGCCGGTAGAGGTCGACCCCGCGCGCGTAGCGCATGAGCAGTTCGGTCGTGGCCTCGAGATCGTCCGGGTGGAGCGAGTTGAGCACCGGCTCGCCGACCAGGTCGCCGGGGGAGCGGCCGACCATGCTGGCAGCCGTCTCGTTCATCGCTGCGAGCGTGCCGTCGGGAGCGACGACCACGACGAAGTCGCCGAGCGCGCCGAGGATGGTCTCGGCGTCCGGCGTCGGTGCGCCGGTGGAGGTCCAGGAGGGTTCGCTCATGGCGGCGACGACAGCCTACGCGTGACGGTCGTCGTCGGGCCCCGGGGAGTCGAGCACCGCGGTGACCTGCTCGCCCACAGGCACGGTCCCGTCGGCGAGCAGGTTCCGGTTCGCGGCGCGGTCCTCGGGCAGGTAGCGGTAGTTGGCGAGGAGTCCGAATGAACGCTCGACGCCGAGCGCCGACGGGTCGCCGTCGGGATTGACCCGCCACAGTCGTGCCCCGTTGGAGAGGTGGAACCGGGCCACCGGATCGATCGGCCGGCCGACGTCGTCGAGCGTCGTCAGGTACCGGGCGCCGAGCACGGCGAGCTCGGCGCCGCCCGGGACGTGCCGATTCCCGCTCGCCTCGACCCACGCTCGCAGTCCCGGCACGGGGGAGAGTGTCACGAAGGTGCGCAGGTTCGGGAGTTCGGCCCGGAGGGCATCGGCGGCGCCCTCGATCAGGTCGCGGCCCGATCCGCGGCCGGCGCGGCGTTCCTGGACCTTCCAGATCGAGTGGAACACGGCGGTGTCGGCGGCGAGCGGATCGAGGACCGGCAGGTCGGTGCGGAGGACGTCGTCGAGCCGGGCGGGCACGCCGTGGGTGAGCGCCACCCACACCACGCTCAGCACGGCCTCGGGGCGGGCAGGGTGCTGGACGACGAAGACCCGGCGGTCCTCGGCGATCCGGCGCTCGAGCGATGTGGCCGGCGTCGGCGGATTCACCGGCTCGCGTTCGCCCAGCTCCGACAGGAGCGGATCGGCGGGATCGAGCCGTCGGACGATCACGTCGTGGCGCTGGTCCTCGCCTTCCTCCATGGATTCACAGCAGAGCGCACATGCGCCGCTGCTCGCAAACGTGTCGGCGGTACGCTCCGCCCGTGCGAACTCACCTGCGGCTCGGCCGTCTGCTCGGTGTGCCGATCGGCATCAACTGGGGTGTGCTGCTCGTGTGCGGCCTGCTCTTCTGGAGCCTGGCGTTCGTGTCGCTCCCGGCGGTCGCACCGTCGCACCCGTCGAGTGCGTACTGGTTCGCGGCGGTCGTGGGTGTGTTGGCCTTCCTCGGATCGCTCGTCGGGCACGAGCTGGGACACAGCGCGATCGCGCAGCGCAACGGGGTCGAGGTGGTCGAGATCACGCTGTGGCTCTTCGGTGGTGTCGCGAAGCTCGAGGGGGACGCTGACGACCCCGGCGCCGAGTTCCGCATCGCGGCGGCCGGCCCGCTGATGAGCGGGGTGATCGCGGTCGCCGCCGGCGCCGCCGCGTGGTGGGTCGATCGGAGCAGCGGCAACCAGGTGCTCGAGGGGCTGCTCGTCTGGTTGTGCGCGATCAACGTCGTGCTCGCAGTGTCGAACCTGTTGCCCGCGTTCCCGCTCGACGGTGGTCGGATGCTGCGTGCCGCGATCTGGCGTCGACGCGGTCGCAAGGCGCCGGCGACCCGAGTCGCGTCGCTGATCGGTCAGGTGCTCGCGGTCGTGATGGTGGTGGCCGGCGTCGTCCTGTGCTTCAAGGTGTCGTGGTGGACCGGCATCTGGACGGTGGCGCTCGGCGCGTTCCTGTTGCTCGCGGCCCGGGTCGAGTGGTCGGCGTCCGCGGCGCAGCCCGAACTGCTCGGCGAGCCCGTCGGCTCGATCGCCCGTCGTCTGCCGAGCCCGCTGGGTGCGTCGTCGACCGTCGCCGATCTCGAACGGGTGCTGCTCGCCGATCCGCGGACACCGCTGGTCCCGGTGCTCGACGAACGGGGCGACGTGTCCCAGATCGTGCCCCGTGAGGCCCTCGCCCGGATCCCTCCCGCTCAACGCGCCGTCGTGCCGATTCGGTCGCTCACCCAGCCGCTGCTCGGGCTCCCACGTGTGGCCTCGTCCGACACCGTCACCGAGGTGATCGACCGACTCGGGCGGGGCAGCCACTGGTGGGCGCTACTCGTGGACGACTCCTCGCTCCACTCGGTGCTGTGCTCCGAGGACGTGGAGGCCGTGGTGGAGCTCGCCACGGCCTGAACGGCAGTGCGCGCGACCTTTCCCTCTCGGGGTCGCCTGTCGTACCGTGGAGATGTGTCCACCGGTACCAGGGGGCGACCCGGGCGAGGCATCCAACGCATGTTGGCCGCACTCCTTCGACAGCGCCGACGACTCGCGCTCGCGACCGTGGCCATCGCGCTCGGCGTCGGGTACCTCGCCGGAGCGCTGACCCTGCTCGATCGGGTCTCGCAGGGTCTCCAGAACCTGGCGTCGTCCGGCACCGGTGGCGTCGACCTGGTCATCGAGGGGACGGTCGCCTACGAGTCGACCGTCGAACAGGTGCGACGACTGGTGCCCGACTCGATCGTCGACTCGGTCCGGCCCATCGACGGCGTCGCCAGCGCCACACCGCGTATCGAGGACATCGCCGTGATCCTCCGACCCGATGGCACGCCCGTGGTGGCGCCCGGACTCTCCGAGCAACCGATCGGTGCGAACTGGCCGACGGGAGCGACCGGCACGGGGTACCGGCTCATCACCGGGACGCCGCCGAGCAGTTCGACCGACGTCGTGATCGACGAGCGGTCCGCGCAGTCCGCGAACGTCTCGATCGGCGACGAGCTGTCGATCGCGGGGAAGTCACGCGTCGGCACCTACCGGGTGTCCGGCATCGTCGCGAACGGATCGGGTGACCTGCCGCCGGGGTCGAGCATCGCGTTGCTGTCGACGAGCGAGGCCCGCAGCCTGTTCGACCGGCCGGACGACGACAACTGGATCGGCATCACGCTCGAGCCCGGAGCGGACGCAGCCGACGTGAGCGCCGAGATCGCGTCCCAGCTCCCGAGCGGTGTCGAGGTCGTCGACGCGGCGACCGCGGCGCAGCACCGTCAGGAGGGACTGAACCGGAGCTTCTCGCTCGTACGGAGCCTGTTGATCGGGTTCGCCGGACTGGCACTCCTGGTCGGCATGGTGACGGTCGCGAACTCGCTCGCCCTGCTGTACGCCGAGCGCCGTCGCACGTTCGCGTCGCTGCGACTCGTCGGCGCGAAGCCGCGACAGCTCCTGGGGGCGTCGTTGATCGAGGCGACGCTCCTCGCGCTCGTCGCGTCGCTGATCGGCGCTCCGCTCGGACTGCTGATCGGCCGGGCCATCGAAGCGGCGCTGAGCGGACTGGGCAGCCCGATTCCGGTGGCTGGTCCGCTGCTGTCGTGGCGGGCGCTCGGATGGGCGGTGCTGATCGGCACGGTGGCGACGGTGGTCGCTGCGCTGCTTCCGGCGTGGCGGGCCTGCAAGGTGTCGCCGATCGAGGCCGTGAACGACGCGTCGGCGGCACCGACGAAACCGATCGGGAACACGATCGCCACCGCCGCCGTCGCCGGGGTCATCGCCGGTGGAGCGGTCGCGCTGCTGTTGATCCAGGGCCGACCGACGCCGACGGCGTTGCTCGCCGGACTCGCCGCCGGCGTCGTCGTCTTCCTCATCGGGCTCATGCCGCTCGCGCTCGCCGCGGTCGTGTCCGGTGGCGTGCGGATCCTGCCGGTACCCCCGGTGGCGCTCCGCCGCATCGCCGCTCGTGATGTGCGTCGCAGCCGCACCCGCACCGCGGCGACCACCGGCGCGCTGGCGGTCGCGACGGCGGTCGTCGTGGCGCTCGCGGTGTTCCTCAGTTCCTTCGTGGCGTCGCTCGAGGGCGAGGTCACCCGGACCGTCGGAGCCGACCTCGTCGTCGACTCGGGGACGTTCACCCGTGGCGGTCTGCCCGCCGAACTGCTCGCCGACCTGTCGAAGCTGCCCGATGTCGCCGCGAGCAGCGGCTGGCAGGTGGGACGGGCCACCGTCGAGACCACACCCGTTCGCATGACCGGGCTCGACCGGGACGCCGCACTCGAGGTCGTCGCGTACGACTGGGTGGGGACCGCGCCGACGGAGTTGCGCGACGACCAGATCCTCCTCGCCGCCCCGACGGCGATCTCGCTCGGCGCGTCGGTGGGCGACGCCATCCCGGTGCAGTTCACCAGCGGTGGTGTGGAGCAGCTCGAGATCGCCGGGATCTACCAAGGTGGCGGCGTCCTGCTCGGCGAGATGGTGCTCGACCGGTCGACGTTGCTGCGTGAGGTGCCGGCGACGCCCGACATCGCGGCGCTCGTCACCCTCGACCCCGACACGCCTGCGGCACGGGAGTCGGTGACCGAGCTGGCCGCCACCTACGGCGTGACCTCGGTGCTCGAACCCGGACAGTTCGTCGATCGGCGATCGGACCTGCTCCGAGGCTTCCAGCGCGTGATCCAGTGGATGCTCATCTTCACGTTGCTGCAGGCGCTGATCGGTGTGGTGAACACCCTGCTCCTGTCGGTCGGTGAGCGTCGACGCGAGTTCGGTCTGCTCCGGGCCACGGGCGCCACACGGCGTCAGCTGCACCGCATGGTCCTGTTGGAGGGGCTGGCCCTCGCCGTCGTCGGTACCGTGCTCGGTGTCGTGCTCGGCATCGGGTTGAGCCGACTGTCGCTGGTGCCACTCGCGTCGCTCGGACTCCGGACGTTCACCATCCCGGTGGTCACCGTGGCGGTCGTCGCGGTGATCGCCGTCCTGGTCGGTGTCCTCTCGGCGATGCTCCCGGCCCGTTGGGCGTCGCGGGTCCCGGCGCTCGTCGCGGTCAGCGACGTGGGCGACGTCGAACTGCGCGCTCGACGGACGCGTCGTGGTCGCCGGGCGGAACCGACCCCGGCCACGGCACCGATGCCGACCGTGGTGACCGCTGGACCGGCTGGATCGTTCGACCTCGCCGGCGAGGCGCACTCGGGATTCCACTTCGAACCCGCCGCGCCGGCGGCCGGAGTTGCCGCGGTCGGTGTTGGTGCGGCGGGTGTTGCTGTGGCCGGTGTTGCCGCGGATTCGCTGGCTGCACCGACGCCGATGCCGTCTCCGGTGCCATCTCCGGTCCCACCGATGTTCACGCCGCCGCCGGTGCCGACGATGTTCACGCCGCCGCCGATGCCACCGACGCTCACGCCGCCGCCGATGCCGGTGTTCCTGCCACCGCCCGCTGCAACGTTCCCAGCCGCTGCGACGTTCGCCCCGCAACCCGCCGTTCAGCCACCTGGCGCTCCGCTCGAACCCGCGCCGATTGTCGCGGACGCATCCGTCGTCCAGGAGGCCACCGTGGCCGAGTCCGCCGTTGTCGAGCCCGCGGTTGTCGAGACGGCGGTTGTCGAGATCGTCGAAGCCGCGGCGCCGGTGCGACCCGCAGGCGGACCGTTGTTCGGTGCCGCTCCCGTCTCGGTCTCGCCCGCTGCACCGCCCGCAGCATCGCCCGCGGCGACGCCCGCGGCCCCGTTGCCGGAGGAGCCGCCGGCTGTGCCGCTGTTCTCGCCGGTCGAGGCACCCCCGGCCCCGCCGCCCGCGGCCCCAGCGGCGAGCGATCCCGTTCCCGCCGGTCTCCCGATGTTCGGCGCCGCGCGTGCCGAGTTCGAGGCGCAGCGGGCCACCGTTTCAGCACCGTTCCCGGTTCCGGCCCCGGCCCCGGCCCCGGAGCCGGTCGTCGAGACGACGGTCCCATCCGACGGTGCGTCACCGCTGTTCGGCGGCGCACCGCTCACGCAGCCGACGGTCGACGTGCCGGTTCAGACGGCCGGTGGCGCGGCCGCGGTGGTGGCCGCTGCGGAATCGACCGAGCCGGTGGTGCCGTTGTTCGAGTCCCGTCCGGACTCCGTTCCGGCCGCCCTCGCCGACCCGGCCGAACTCGCCGACGCCGAAGCACCCGTCCGACCCGTGGTGCCGCTGTTCGTCGCCGACGCGGCACCAGCCGCTCCTGCTGCAGCGCCAGGCGCTCCCGCGTCGACACCGTTCGCTCCTGCGTCGACACCGGTCGATGAGTCCGTGGTACCCACCCCACCGCTGCCGGTCGCTCCGATCCCGGCCCCGATTCCTGCCCCGATTCCTGCCCCGATGCCGGCCCCGATGCCGATCCCGGCACCGGTTGAATCAGTTCCGTTTGCACCGTTGGCCGAGCCGGTCGAGGTCGAGCCGGTCGAGGTCGAGCCGGTCCTGGCCGAGGCCGAGCCGTCGAGCGAGCCGTCGATCGAGCCGACGATCGACGCGTCGATGTTCGGCACGGCTCCGGTCGTCGGTGACCTCGGTGACCCCGGTGACGTCGCTGGCCTCGCCGACGAGGAGCAGGGTCCCACCCGCCGGAAGCGCCGGGTCTTCGACCGGCGGTCCGCCGGCACCACCCGCCGTCGTCGCCAGCGGACCGAGCCCGGCGACGTGCCCTCGCCGGATGCGGCCGAGGGATTCCTGCGCGTGGAGCCCTCGGGTGACTCCACTGAGTCGGTCGACGTCGATCCGATGCCGACCCGCCCCCGGGGAACCTTCGGTGGGGCGCCACCGATGGCTCCGCCGGTCCCGCCCGCGGCCTTCGGTCCGCCGCCCGGTCCGCCGTCGGTTCCGCCGATGTCGCCGGGTGGGCCGACCGGCACGGGCGGATCACCGGATCCGGACCCGACGCAGGTGCCGGTGTCGGAGCCGACACCTGAGCTGTCGTCCGCGCCGGCCGGCGCTGCGGGCGTCCACGCGCTGCTCGCCGGAGCGCTGGCGCCCGGCGAGGTGGTTCGGTCGCTCGTCGAGGGCACCACGTCCGGGTTCGACTGCATCCTCGCCCGCACCGACCGCCGCCTCATCGTGGTGGCGGACCGGCCCGGTCGACCCTTCGTCCAGAGTCTCCATCCGGGACGTGCTGTGGTGCGGGTGCTCGGTCCGAGGAGCGCTCCGGCCGTGGTCGTCGTGATCGACGGCGACCGGCGACTCGAGCTGATGGGCGTGACGGACCGGACCTCGGCCGATCAGCTCGCCCGCGGCTGAGCGCCCCGTCGGAGCGCGTCAGCGGGCGGGGCGGACGTCGGCGATCCGGATCGTCACCGGGGACTCGTCGACGGTTCCGCTGATCGCATCCGGGCTCGGCGATGCGAGCTCCAGCCCGGTGGCCAGGACCTGAGTGCTGATCCACTCGCGGTGTGTGCGCACGGCGTCAGCGACGTCGCCGTCTGCACCGATGATGACCGTGATGCGGTCGGTCACGACCAGCCCGGCGTCCTTGCGGGCCTGCTGGATGAGCCGCACGACGTCGCGGGCCCGCCCTTCGGCGGCGAGTTCGGGGGTGACGGCCACATCGAGTTCGATGACGGCGTCGTTGCCCCGGAGCGCGGTCGCCGCCGCACCCTCGCGTGGCTGCAGTGCCAGTTCGAACTCGCCGGGCTGCAGGACCTGCCCGGCCACCTCCACCGTTCCGTCGTCGGCGGTGGACCACTCGCCGGCCTTTGCGGCGCGGATCACGGTCTGCACGTCCTTGCCCAGTCGAGGCCCGAGGGTCCGGGCGTCCGGCTTGAGGGTGAACTCGCCGGCGGCGGCGAGGTCGTCGGTGAGCACGACCTCCTTCACGTTCACCTCGTCGCGCAGCAGGTGGGTGAGTGGTTCGAGGCGGTCGACGCCGGCGCCGGCGATCGTGAGCCGCTGCAGCGGCAGACGTGCTCGGAGCCGCAGGTCCTCGCGCAGGCCGAGGGCCGCCGAGCAGGCGTCGCGGATGCGGTCCATGTCGGCGACGAGTGCCGGATCGGCCGGGAGCGCGGCCGCGTCGGGCCAGTCCTCGAGGTGCACGGATCCGTCGCCCGACTCGCCCCCGTCGGTGCGTTCGGCGCCGATGAGCCCCAGATGGATCTCCTCGGCGACGAATGGCAGCAGCGGCGCGATCACCCGCACGAGCGTGCGCAGCACCGTGTAGAGCGTGTCGTAGGCGTCCCGCTGATCGTCGGACACCTCGGTGCCGTCCGGGTTCCAGAACCGTTCCCGGGAGCGACGGATGTACCAGTTGGTCAGTGCATCCAGGTAGAGCTGCACGGCGCCGCAGGCACCGGCGATGTCGTAGTCGTCCATGCTCGTGGTCACGGCGTCGACGAGTTCTCGGGTCTTGGCCAACACGTACCGGTCGAGCAGGCCGGTCGCGTCGCTGCGTTCGGTGGCGGTGTAGCCGTCGGCGTTGGCGTACAGCGTGAAGAACGCGTACGCGTTCCAGATCGGGTTGATGACGAGCCGGACCACGTCGGAGATCTCGGACGCGTCGGTGGCGATGCGCAGGTCGCCGCCCCGGAGGATCGGCGACGCCATCAGGTACCAGCGCAGCGCGTCGGACCCGACGGTCTCCATGACCTCCTCGGGATCCGGGTAGTTGCGCAGTTTCTTCGACAGCTTGCGGCCCTCGTGGTCGAGCACGACGCCGTGGCAGATCACGTTGCGGAACGCCGGTCGGTCGAACAGCGCACCCGACAGCACGTGCATCGTGTAGAACCAGCCGCGCGTCTGCGCGATGTACTCGACGATGAAGTCGGCGGGGGCGTGCGACTCGAACCACTCGGCGTTGTCGAACGGGTAGTGCACCTGGGCGAAGGGCATGGACCCGGACTCGAACCAGCAGTCGAACACCTCGGGAACGCGTCGCATCATCGAGCGGCCCGTCGGGTCGTCCGGGTTGGGTCGCACCAGTTCGTCGATCACCGGCCGGTGCAGGTCGGTGGG
>CAJBIS010000338.1 GCA_903953195.1 uncultured Actinomycetes bacterium | reverse complement strand
TCGGGTCGTCACGTGGGCCGCGACGGGACTCGACGACCTGCCCCGGCCGGCGTCGACCGCGGGGCTGCCCGAGGAGCCGTCGCCGACCGCGCTGCTCGGCGGCCGCGGCGAGAACCGGCTCATCACCGTCGACCCGCGCTACGGCGGCAACCGGCGGTTCGACTCCCTCGACGAGGAGCGTCTCTTCGCCTCGCTCGCCGCGGCGTCGCACGATCACGAGTGGCCGTGGCTGATCTTCGGCCACACCCACTTCCCGATGCTCCGTCCGGTCGACGCCTCGGGCACACCCGTGCGGTACGCCAACTCGGGCTGCGGAGTCCTCACCGCAGGGTTCACCGCACTCGAGTGGGATCCGACCGCCGACGAGCCGATTCGGCTCGTGCTCCACCACGCCGACGGCCGCGACCTGGTGCGCACCGAGCTCGTCCCCGACGGCGACACACTCCGCGTGCGCTGAGCCCGCCGACGGTCGACGCAGCGCCATCGGGCGCTGGGTCGGGCGGACTAGCGCGTGGGAGGTTTGCCCTCGGAACGCTGGAGACAGCGGGCCCTGCGATCGTTACCCTCGCCACATGACCTCCCCGACCGCAGCGACGTCCACCGTGCACCAGACCGCGCCGGTCGCCGAGCCTGCGGCCGACCGGGCGTCGACCCGGATGCCGTCCGCCGAGATCACCGTCGTCCGCCGTGACCCGGCGCCGGTGCGCTGGTGGATCGCCATCCGTCGGGCCGGTCGCTCCGAGGGCCGCTCCCGAGAGTTCCATCCGGTTCGGGCCGCCGTGCTCGCAGCAGTCTGCGTGGCGCTGGCCAACTTCCTGCCGGGCGCGGCGGTGTTCCTCGCCATGTTGGTGGCGCTCATCGTCGTCCACGAGGCCGCCCACTACGTCGTCGCCCGTTGTTGCGGCATGCGCCCCGTCGAGTTCTTCGTGGGATTCGGCCCGACCGTGTGGTCGGCCCGCACCCGGAGCGGGCTCCGCTACGGCGTGAAGCTCCTCCCCGCCGGCGGCTACGTGAAGATCCCCGGCATGGGCCCGACCGAGACGGTCGAGGCGTCGCTCGAGCCCTACACCTACCGGGCCGCGAGCCGGTGGCGTCGGCTGGCCGTGATCCTGGCCGGACCGTTGTCGAACCTGGTGCTCGCCCTGGCGTTGTTCGCGACGTACGCCATGCTCAGCCCCGAGATCCACGCCTCGTTCGTCAACGCCGTCACCGGGTCGTTCCGAATGCTCGCCGACGTCACCGTCGGGACGCTCACGGCGCTGTTCGACCTGGTCACTGGCGCCGGGGACTACGCCAGTTCAGTGGCGTCGGGTCAGGCACCCGACCAGCGGATGCTCTCGGTGGTGGGTGGCTCCCAGGTGACCGCCGAGCTGCTTCAGCAGGATCAGGGCCGGCTCCTGGTCATGGCGGGGCTGTTCTCGGCGAGCGTCGGTGTGCTCAACCTGCTGCCCGTCCTGCCGCTGGACGGCGGCCACGCCACCGTCGTCGTGGCCGAGGCCGTCATGGCCAAGGTCCGGCGCCGGCCCTCGCTCCGACTCGATGCCAGCCGGCTCCAGCCGATCGCGCTGGCGGTCGTGGTGGCGTTCCTCGCCCTGGGTGTCTCGAGCATGTGGGTCGACGCCCTGCACCCGGTGACGCTCGCCGGCAGCTGACGCCCCCGTCGGCCGCACCTCACTGGGTCGCCGACGACACTCGACTACCGGCCGGTGTGGCCGAATCCACCGTCGCCTCGGTCGGTGTCGTCGAGTTCGGCGACCTCGACGAAGTCCACGTGCTCGACCGCCTGGATGACGAGCTGCGCGATCCGCTCGCCGCGGACCACCTCGAACGCCTCGGTGGGGTCGGTGTTCACGAGGAGCACCTTCAACTCACCGCGGTAGTCGGCATCGATCAGGCCGGGGGTGTTGAGGCACGTGACGCCGTGCTTGAGGGCGAGGCCGCTGCGGGGCTGGATGAACCCGGCGTACCCGCGTGGGATCGCCACCGCGATGCCCGTCGCCACCAGCGCCCGGCCCCCGCCGGGCTGCAGGATGACGTCCTCACGGGCCCGCAGGTCGACGCCGGCATCACCGGGTTTCGCGTAGGCGGGCAGGTCGAGATCGGGATCGAGTCGGACGACGGGCAGCTCCAGCACGAGCCGGAGGCTACCGGGTGACCGCCGTCGTGATGGCCCAGATCAGCGTTGCGATCGACACGATGAAGAAGCTCGGTGGCAGGTTGAACATCACCGAGATGACCAGCCCCGCCACCACCGAGACCAGGCCGATCGCCGTGGCCAGACCACACACCCGGGCCGGTCGGGCGGTGAGTCGCAGCGCCGTCGCCGGCGGCGTGACCAGCAGGGCGAACAACAGCAACGTCCCCACCACCTGCACCGCCATCGTCGTGGCGAGTGCCATCAGCACGAGGAAGCAGATGCTCAGCGCGCGGACCGGCAGCCCCTTGGCCGCCGCGACCTCGGGGTTCACCGAGGCCAGCGTGAGCGGTCGGGCGACGACGGCGAGCACCGCGGCGATCAGCACCGTCACTCCGGCGAACACGGCGATCTGACCAGCGGAGATCGCCAGCAGGTTGCCGAACAGGACGTTCGTGAGCGTCGACGTCGACCGACTCGCGAGGGACGCGAACAGCACGCCGAGTCCGGTCGCGAACGCCAGGATCGTCCCCGTCGCCACCGCCTGCTCGCGGGCGCGCTGACCCAGTGCGCCGATCACGAGCGCGCCGCCGATGCAGAACACCGCCAGACCGAGCGTCGGCGAGAGTCCGAGCAGCACCGCGCCGGTGGCGCCCGGGAACCCGATGTGGCCGAGGGCGTGCGCCGCGAACTCGCCCTCGCGGATCACGACGAAGTAGCCGATGAGTCCGCCGGCGAGCGCCACCAGCACGCCACCGATGAACGCATTGCGCATGAACGGCTCCCCGAGGATCGAGACCCAGTTCGACTGGTACCCGACGTCGGCGAGCAGCGGGGTCGCGCCGAGCACGCTCATCCGCTCCCGGTGAACAGGTCGCCCTGCGCGGTCCGCACGACGCGCACCTGCGTGCCGTAGAGGTGCGTGAGCAGTTCCTCGTCCACCACCTCGCCGATGGGCCCGTAGTGCGGGTGGCCGTCGAGCAGGTACACCACCCCCGAGAGGTGCGGCAGGAACGGGTTGAGGTCGTGCACGACCACCACCACGGTGACGCCTCGAGTGACGCGCAGTTCCGCGAGCAGGTCCACGATCTCGCGCTGGTTGCGCAGGTCGAGGTTCGCGAGTGGCTCGTCGAGCAGCAACAGCTCGGGGTCACCCACGAGCGCCTGAGCGATCGCGATCCGCTGCTGCTGTCCACCCGAGAGCGTCGACAACCGCTGCGCCGCGAACTCGCTGCCGGCGACGGCATCGAGCGCGGCGTCGACCCGTGACTCGTCGTCGACAGAGCGACCGAGTCCCCAGCGCGTGCCGGTGTGTCCGAGCCGGACCAGATCCCGTCCGGTGATCGCCGAGCCGACGGTGTCGCCGAAGCGCTGCGGGACGTAGCCGATCCGCGGGTTGCCCTGCCGGGCCGGTGCACCCAGGACGTCGACCTCGCCCGACGACGGCGGCACCATGCCGAGCAGCATCCGCAGCAGCGTGGTCTTGCCCGAACCGTTCGGACCGATCACGCACACCATCCCGCCGGTCGGCACCTCGAAGGAGCCGTGCGACCAGATGGTCCGGCCGCCGAGCTCGGCGGCCGCTCCACGCAGCGCGACCGCCGCCGGGCGGTCGGTCCCGATCACGACCGCGATGCCAACGCAGCAGCGAGCGAACGGAGCTGCGCGACCTGCCAGTCGACGAACGACGTCGTTCCGACAGCGGGCGTCTCGGTCACCTCGACCACCGGCACGCCCTCGCCGTCGGCGGTGGCGCGCAGTTGCTCCGGGATCGCACCCTCGGTCTGTGCATTGAAGACCAGCACGTCAGCCTGACCGTCGCCGAGCAGCCCGTTGAACGCCGAGATGTCGGCCGGTGACGGATCGGTCTCATTGGCGGCGGCCCGGGCGAACCCCTCCGGGGTGACGTTCCTGAGCCCGAGCGCGGTGGCCATGTCGTCGAACACCGACTCGGTGGCGGCATACGTGCGGCCCGTGTACGCCGACGAGATCGACGCGATCTCGTCGCGGTACGGCTGCATGCTCGCTTCCCAGTCGGAGCGACGTTCGGTCAGGTACGCGGATGCTGCGGGTGACCGCTGCTGCAGGGCCGCAGTGACCGCGTCAGCGACCGACGAGACCGCATCGGGGGCGTACCAGAGGTGCGGGTTGTCGCCGTCGCTGCGCCCGACCACATCGCACCCGTTCACGAGCGCCGGTGAACCACCCGACGTCTCGACGGCCTGCTCCGCCCAGCTGTCGTACCCGCACCCGTTCACGACGACCACATCGGCATCGGTGAACGCGGCGACGTCGACGGGTGTCGGTTCGTAGTCGTGCGGGTCGACCGAGGAGCCGACGACCGTGGTCACCTCGGCGCATGCACCGGCGAGCTGCTCCGTGATGTCACTCCACTGCTCGACGCTCACGACCACACGGATCGGATCGGTCGGACACGTCGGTATCTCCGCCACGGTGGTCGACGCCGACTCATCGTTCCCGCACGCCGTGGCGGCAAGGAACATCGCAACGACGACCACGAGTGCAGTGCGGGTGACGGTGTACATCAGTGCTCGACTCCCCGTGAGGGTCCGGCGGGCAGTTCGCGGACGGGACGGCTGCTCGGCCCGGCGGATGCCGGCCGACTGCGAATGATAATCATTCCCATTTCCGAAGGCAAGCGCCGCCTGTCGGGAACGTCCGAACCAGCCCGTAGGGTGTGGCGATGCTGGTGTGGATGGACCTGGAGATGACCGGACTCGACCCCAGGGTCGATCGCATTGTGGAGATCGCCACCCTCATCACCGACGACGACCTCGAGATCATCGCCGAGGGACCCGACCTGGTCGTCGCCACCCCCGAGGACGC
>CAJBIS010000337.1 GCA_903953195.1 uncultured Actinomycetes bacterium | reverse complement strand
TGTCGAACCACGACGTGGCGCGACACGCCACGCGTTATGGCTCCGAGGCGCGTGCCCGTGCCGCCGCCGTGCTGCTGCTCTGCCTGCGCGGGACCCCGTTCCTGTACGCCGGCGAGGAGCTCGGCCTGGTCGACGCCGAGATCGGGGCGGACCAGCGCGTCGACCCGGGCGGACGCGATGGCTGTCGGGCCCCGATCCCCTGGGACGCCACCGAGCACCACGGCTGGCCGAGCGAGCCGTGGTTGCCGTTTCCGCCCGGTGCCGACACCCACAACGTCGACCGGGAACGCGGCGACGCGTCCTCCATGCTCGAGCACTATCGACGCCTGCTGCGACTGCGGCGGGCCACCCCGGCGCTGCACGCGGGCACCTGCGAGCTCCTCGACAGCGATCGCGACGTCCTCCGGTGGCGCCGCACCGACCCGCAGGGCCGCGCCGTCGAGATCGAGGTCAACTTCGCCGGTGAGACCCGTCCGGCGAGCAGCTCCGGCACCTGGATCGGCGGCACCCGCCCCGAGGCGGAGCCGCCGGCCCCGGGTGAGGCGCTCGGACCGGACGAGGCCCGGATCACGTCGATCGAGGCCACGTGAACCAGGCGCCGATCGTGATCGCGCTGCTCGCGGCCGCCGCCGCGCTGCTCGGATCGGTCGGCGGCGTCGGCGGCGCCACGCTCCTCGTCCCGGTTCTGGTGCTCCTCGGCAACTCGCCCACCGACGCTGCGCCGATCGGGCTGTTGACCGTGGCCGCCGGGTCGCTGGCGGCAGCGTCCCGACAGCTCCGCGAGGGCACCGTGCACCACCGACTCGGCCTCACCGTGGAGCTCGCCGCCGCGTCGGGGGCGGTCGTGGGAGCGCTGGCATCGACCTCGCTCCCCGAGTCGCTGCTGGCCCGGATCCTGGCCGGCGCCGCGCTGATCGGTGCCGTCGCAGCGTTCACCCGGAAGGGGGTGCGGAACCTGCCGAACCCGGTGCTGGACGCCGAGCCGCCCGGAGAGTGGCCCGGCACGCTCGGCGGGCAGTACCGGCTGGGTGACCAGATCGTGCCGTACCACGCGAGACATCTGGAACGCGGCCTGCCCGCATCGCTCGGCGCGGGACTGATCGCCGGACTGTCCGGCGTGGGCGGAGGGTTCCTGAAGACACCCGCCATGAGCGAGCTGATGAAGGTGCCGGTGAAGGTGGCGGCCGCGACGACGACCTTCACGATCGGCATCACCGCCTCGGCCGGCCTGCTCGTCTACGCGCTGCAGGGCCGGGTGCAGCCGGTGGACGGCACGGGGGCCATCCTGGGTGCGATCGCCGGCGGCGCGGTCGGTGCCCGGGTGCAGTCGCGTCTGCCCGCCACCACCGTCCGTCGTGTCACGGGCGCCATGTTGCTCGCCGTGGCGGTCGTCGTGGTGGTCCGGTCATGAACGCGTCGCCCGTCGACCCCAAGGAGGGTCGCTTCGACCGTGCCGCGAATCTGCTGCGCGTCGCGGCGATCGCCGTGGTCGTGCTGTGCGCGTGCTCGCTGCTGGTGCACGCCCGCGAGCCCGACGCCGCGCTCGGCGATCAGTTGGCGTGGGCCGCCGTCGCCGTCCTGTTGGTGGTGCCGCTGCTCCGGGTCGCCTGGCTCGGCGTGCGGTGGCTCCGCCGGGGCGACGTCAGATTCGCCCTCGTGGCGCTCGGCGTCCTGCTCGTCGTGGCGACGGGCGCGCTACTGGCGTGAGCCCCGGTCGTCGAGGACGAGCCCGGCCGTACGGTCGAACGCCAGGGCCGCCTCGCCCGCGAGGAGTCGACGGATGGGTTCACCGACCAGATCGGCGCGCCACCCACTCGAGAGGCGGGCGTCGCTGACACCACGCAGCAGATCCTCGAGATCCGAACGGGTCGCGAGCAGCGACGTCTCGAGTTCGAGGTTCCGCGACAGTTGCGACACCCACGCCGAGATGAGCGGCAACGCGGGTCGGAGCTCCGCCGGGAGTTCGGGGAGCGATGGTCCGGTCGACCGGCGGGGCTGCGTGCCTCGGGCGGACTCCACGACCGCGAGCAGTTCCTGCGCCGTGCCGTTGCGCAGGCTTCGCCCGTCGAGCCCCCGCAGGCCCCGCAGGTCCTCCTCGGTCCGCGGCGCGCTCGAGGCCACCGAGACCACGGCGAGGTCCGACAGGACGAACCGGGGCGTCAGGTCGCTCGACGCGGCTCGCCGCTCGCGCCACGCCGCAACCTGTTGTGCGATCGCGAGTGCGCCGCCCTTGAGGTGGCGCAGCTCCTTGATCCGCCGCCACGCCTCATCGGGATCGCGTGGGCCGCGATCCTCGGACCGGAGCTCCTCACAGGCCTCGAGCACCCAGTCGGTGCGCGCTCGCTCGTCGATGCGGCGCTGCAGCACGTCGTCGAGTTCGAGCAGGTGCGCCACATCCGACGCGGCGTAGTCGAGCTGCGCAGGGGTCAGCGGCCGCTTCAGCCAGTCGGTGAGCCGGTCGGCCTTGGCCGCCTGCACGCCGAGCTCGCGCTCCAGCAACGTGGCCAGCGACGGCGTGGTGTAGCCCAGGAATCCGGCGGCGATCTGGGTGTCGACGAGTCGGCTGGGAAGTGTGCCGCACGCCCGCTCCATCACCTCGAGGTCCTGCCGGGCGGCGTGCATGATGGCGACACCGGGACCGTCGAGCACCGACGCCAACGGGGCCAGGTCGACCTGCAACGCGTCGACCAGTGCGATGCCGTGCTCATCGGCGATCTGCACGAGTGCGACGTGGGGGAAGTACGTCTTCTCGCGATGGAACTCGGTGTCGACGGCGTAGCGGGGGGCGTCCTGCAGTCGCTCGACCAGTTGGCCGAAGGTGCGATCGTCCTCAATCAGGTCGAAGGGCGGCCCGTCCGTCACGTCACCCCCGGACCGGACCGGCGTCGACCGACCGTCCGGACTCGATCCATGCCAACGTGCCGCCGCTGACGTTGACCACGTCACGCCCGGCCGCAACGAGGATCGAACACGCACCCATGCTGCGCGCACCGCTGCGACAGATCACGTACACAGGACTCACCTCCGGGACATCGACGAGCCGTCCCTCGAGTTCATCGAGTGGGATGTGGACGATGCCGGGAACCCGGGCCTCCTCGACCTCCTCGATGGTGCGCACGTCGAGGAGCACGGCCCCTTCGTCGAGCGCAGCGGCCAGCTCGGCCACCTCGATCTCGGGAATCGCTGGATTGTTCACCGTCCGAACCTACCGCGACCGGCCGGGACTCCGGCGACACCGACGCCGTCGGCCATCCGCCTCGTGCGTTCAGCCGTCGGTGAACTCGGCGAGCGCGGCCGGGTCGTCGACATCGGCGAACACGGAGCCGGACACCTCGAGTCGCGCCACGGGATGCAGGCCGCCGAGCCCCCCGTGCATCGACCGCTCACCGGCGGCGACGGCCGCGGCGACGCTCCGTCCAGCGGCTGCGGACAGGGCCACACACGACCACGCCGGTCGTCCGTCGAGCACCGGCACCGAAACGGCCGCGCCGTCCTCGACCGCCTGCACCAGCGGCCGACAGGCTCCGCCGGTCAGACCGGGAAGATCGCAGGCACACACCAACAGGGGCCGTGCCGACCGCAGGCGCTGGACCGTCGCGAGTGCGCTCAGCGGGCCGGCTCCGGGTTCGTCGTCGGGTACCCACGGTCCGTGGCGCTGCAGTCGGTCACCGTCACCGCCGACAAGGAGCACGTCGACGATGCCGCACTCGATGATCGCCGCCCGGACCCGTGCTGCGAGCGGGCGCTCGGGCGGACCGAGCAACGCCTTGTCCCGCCCCATGCGCCTCGATGCGCCCCCGCAGAGCACCGCGGCCGACCAGTCGGACGGCCACGGCACACCCGTCGACACGGTCACGGGAACGGTCACGGACACGGAGCGCTCGCGTCCGCTCAGCCCTCGACCACGCCGCCGTAGACCTGGTCGTTGTCACGGGCGGTGCCGCCCTCGGCGACCGCGGCGCGCAGGTCGGCGACGAACGCGTCGACCACGCGGTCGTGGCCGGGCGACAGCATCACGTGCAGGCCGCCCTGCTGCCGGTCGAGGTTCCAGCCCCGGTCGTCCATCCCGTCGGCGACCGCACCGATGTCGACGGCGTGCGCCGACTCCGGATCCGCACCGAACTCGAACACCGACAGTTCCGGGTTCGAGGTGACGAGCAGCCCGTCGATCGACTCGACGCCGGCTCGGAACCCGCGGGTGGCCGTGAGCACGCGTTCGGCGAGACGCAGGTAGCCGTCGGTGCCGAGGTGGGTGATCGTGGCCCAGGCACCGGCGATCGGCGGGCCCGGTCGAGTGCCGGCCGCGGACATCGAGGCGTACAGTCCGCCCGGCCACGAGTCGTACATGAACACCTGGCGCTGCTGGAGGTCCCGATCCCGGTACAGCACCGTCGAGATGCCCTTGTACGAGTAGCCGTACTTGTGGATGTCGGCCGACATCGACGTGACGCCGTCGACCCGGAAGTCCCACGGCGGCACGGGCTCCCCCAGACGCTCCCAGAACGGGAGGAGGAACCCCCCGAGGCACGCGTCGACGTGACAGAGGGTGCCGTTCGCCGCGGCGATGGCCGCCAGCTCCGGAATGGGGTCGATGACACCGAACGGATACGACGGCGCGCTGCCCACGATCAGCGCCGTGCGCTCCGACACGGCGGCGGCGAACTCATCGGGATCGGCCCGACCATCCGCTCGCACCGGGAGCGGCGTGAACTCGACGTCGAGGTACTTGCAGGCCTTCGGGAACGCCGGGTGCGCGGTCACGGCACAGAGCAACTGCGGATGCTCGACGCCACGGGCACGGGCCGCGTCGCGTGCCGTCTGGACGGCGAGGAAGATCGACTCGGTGCCACCGGACGACAACGCTGCGGCGCCGGCGCCGAACAGGTCCCGAACCATCGACAGCAGCTCGCCCTCCATGCGTAACAGGGTGACGTAGCGGAACGGGTTCAGCGCGTTCTCGTGGAGGAACATCGACGCCACCTCGTGCTGCAGCGCCTCGAGCTCCGGATCGTCGACGTTGTAGACGAGGCTGAAGGCTCGTCCGCTGCGCCAGTCCAGGTCGCCTCGACGCTCCTCCCGGAGCGCACCGAGCAGCGACTCCGGTGCCGTGCCGTGCTGGGGGAATCCCTCATCGCCCATCGTCAGGTCCTCAGATCGTGTAGGTGTCGGGGTCGAGTTGCACGAGGAAGTGGCGGCAGCGCTCGGCCTCATCGAGTTCCCCGATCACCGCGGCGGTCCGGGCGAGACCCTGGAGCGAGTCGAGGAACCCGCGGTTGGCCTCGTGTGCGGCACGCAGGTAGCCGGTGCCACGCCACCCGGAGGCGCGCATCCGGTCCAGGCCGCGGTGGTACCCGACCCGGTAGTACGCGTAGGCCTCGACGTCGTCGCGGCCCAGGTCGCCGAGCGCCGCCCAGCCCGCGAGGAACGTCGGCGTCGCAGCCACGACCGAGGCGACGGCGTCCCGCCGCTCCGACGGTTCGAGCGCGAGCGCCGCGGCGAGGGCGGCGACGACCGCCGGGTCCTCGGGGAGCAGCACGGTCTCGGGCGGGCCGGACGTCGAGAGGTTCACCGGTGAATCGGACATGCCGGCATGGTACGCCGCGTCCGGGCCGGCGATCAGTGCTCCTCGTCGTAGGGGCCGAGGACGGCTCCCTCGGGATCGGAGGCCGCCCGCCGCGCTGCCTGGAACCACGACGTCGAGCGCGCCCGTTCCCGCAGCCGGTCCAGGCGACCGGACCGCTCCCCACCGGCGCGCTCGTCGAGCTCGGTCTGACGCCGTTCCAGGAACTCGACCGCGTTCCGATGCCCCCGATCGATGAGATCCGCGCCCTGGGTGAAGTCGTCGTAGCGGATGTCGGGCC
>CAJBIS010000336.1 GCA_903953195.1 uncultured Actinomycetes bacterium | reverse complement strand
CGCGACCGCGAACGCCGCCACACCGAACCAACGACGCCACCGTCCGCCACCGGCGAGCCGATCGATCCCCCCGGCCACGGCGACGGCGAGCAGCACGGCGACCGTCGTCGTGACGACCTCCCGCAACGGCGAGCCGTCGGCCAGGAACGCCACCGGAACAGCCACCGCCGATGCCGCCAGCCCGCAGGCCACGACCGCCGGGCGTGACGGCTCGCCAGTGGCCCCATCGGACGCCGTGCCCTCGGCGGCGACGTCGCTCGTTCCTGGGTCCGGTTCCAACTGCGGTCGCTCCGTTCACGCTTCGCTTCGGCCACACTGGAACGGTCTGCACCCGCATGTGGACCCGATCCATCATGACCGATTCCGACCCCACCGCCACCGCACCGGTCCCGGCCGAGGCGGCAGACGAACCCGTCGGCGGCGGCGTCGCCGAGGCGGACCGCTCGTCGCCACTGGCCCGCTCCGGGGTGATCGCTCTGGCGGTCGTGAGCGTCGCCTGGGCGGTCGTGATGGTGCTGATCCTCGCCCGGCCCGTCTTCATCACGCACGACTCGCTCAGCAACAACGTGCACGTCTGGTGGATCGCGGATCAGCTCTGGAGCGGTTCCGGTGTGCCGATGAAGATCGCGTCGCTCGCCAACGGCGAGGCGCTCACCTTCCCGTACGCGTCCATCCCCTGGCTGAGCGCTGCGGTGGTGTGGCCGGTGCTCGGCGACCGTGCGGTGAGCCTGTGGCTGGTGCTCGGCTTCCTCGGCACCGTCGGCGCGACGTTCTGGACGTTCCCGTCGTTGCGGCGGGGATGGTGGGCGGTGGCCACTCTGACGAATCCGGCGCTCGTGATCTCGCCGCTCCTCGGACAGCTGCCGTTCCTGTGGTCGATGGCCTGCTTCATCACCGCCATGGGGATGTGGCGTCGCGGTCGGGTGGTCTGGGCCGTCGCCCTGACCGTGCTGGCACAGATCATCCATCCCGCCGTGACGATCCCGATCGCCGCCATGGCCGTGGTGATCTGGTTGCCGTTCGAGCGACGGGACCGACGGGTGCCGCTGGTCGGCTGGTGGCTGGTGACCGTTGCGCTCAGCGCACCGGCCGTCTGGGCGGTGTTCCAGTCCCCCGTCGTCGGCCAGACATCAGCCACGACGCAGCTCGGCGCGCTCCTCCAGACCGTCGCCATGCGGGCACTCGTCGTCGGGGTGCCCTTCGGGCTCGTCGCCCTGCAACAGCAGCAGTTCCGCCGACTGCCGGCGTGGACGCCCGCGGTGCTCAGCGTGGTGTTCGTCGCCCTCCAGTGGCCGATGTACACACCGTTCGGCATGGACTTCGGCTGGGGCGCGCTGCGACGCAATCCGGATCCGAGCATCGACGCCTACGCCGGCAGCTCCGTCCGGGCGGGTGAGACGTACCGGGTGCTCTCCGGTTTCGACGGCAAGTACGGCCTGTACGCGGTGGCGCGGTCCGGTGGCGTGCTCGATGCGGAGTTCTTCCCCGAGGGGCTGCACCGAGGGCCGTTCTCCTCGGTCGAGGAGTACTCGGCGTTCCTGCGCGAACGCCGGGTCGACCATGTGGTGGCGTTCCCGAGCTACGGGCGGCGGTACCGCCGGACGAACGAGCCGGCGCTGCTCGACGAGTTCGCAACGCTGGGTTGTGTGAACGGTGTCTCGGTCACCCGCGGTCCGAGCAGCCCGGAGTGGTCAGCGTTCGACGTGCGCACCGGCTGCTGAGCCGGGCCACGCCACGCCACGCCACGCCATGCCGGGCCTCAGCCGAGGCCGAGCTCGGCGAGCCGGCCGGCGGCGTCATCCTCGCTGACACCGAGCATGCAGGCGATCGCCCGCATGTCGTCGCGGCGGATGGTCAGCACCCGACCGTTGAAGTCCTGACGCTGCACCTGGATCATGCGCAGGTAGCGACCGAGCATGCGGGCGTCGGGGCCGTCGAGTTCCTCGAGCTTGGCGATGTCGATGCGGGCACCGTAGGCACCCTGCGGCTCCGCTCCGTTCGACGCACCGCTCTCGCCGGGGAGCAGCTGATCGACCGGCACCTTGTAGAACATGGCGAGACGGTGGAGTCGGGGCACCGAGATCGCCCGCTCGCCCCGCTCGTAGGCACCGAGCACGCTGGCCTTGAACTCGTGGTCGGAGACGGACTCGACCTCCTGCAGCGACAACCGCTTCTGCTTGCGGATCTGCCGCAGACGACCACCGACCACACGGCCGTACTCTTCGCGTTCCTCGTTCTCGTCGATCTCCATCGTGACCTCTCCTGACCGGCATGCCCTGTCGCTGAACGGTGCCAGTGTGCCACTCTCCGTGGCGGTTGGCGAAATCCGACTCCCCAACGTGGTCACGCGACCTCGCCACCGCGACCGATGACACGTCACCGCGCCGCCAGAGCGCGCGTCTCGGTGCAATCAGCCGCACCAGCGACGGTCGATGCACCGAGACGCGGGCGGGCCGGGTCGCAAGCGGGCCGGGCGGGCTGGGGCCGGGAGGGGTGGGGCCGGGTGGGTTGGGTGCGGGAGGGCCGGGTCGTGAACGGGGCCGCGTTCACACGGCGAGGGCGGCCATGACCGCTGCTGCGGCGATCGCCGCGGTCTCGACCCGGAGCACCCCACCGGCGAGTTGTACCCGTCCGCCGGCGCCGGGCGCGTCGGCGGCGGCGCGTTCGGCATCACTCCATCCACCCTCCGGGCCGATCAGGAGGATCCGGTCGTCGACCGAGATGGGTCGACCCTCGAGATCGGCGATCGGCGCACCGGACGAGAGCAACGATCCCAGGTCACCGAGTTCGATCTCGGGGAGTCGGGGGCGACGCGACTGGGCGCACGATGATCGGGCGATCCGGTCGAGGCGACCGAGTGCCCGTCCCGCTCGGGCCTCGTCCCAGCGGACCACGGCGCGTTCCGAGTCGAGCAGGACGATCCGGTCGACTCCCAGCTCCGTGAGTTTGGCGACGAGGAGATCCAGCCGATCCCCCTTCGGTGGGACGACGCCGACGGTCGTCATGATCTCGGGCGACACCACCTCGAGTGCGACCGGGTCGCCGGCGACGGTGAGCACCCCGTCGGCTCCGAGTGTGCAGGCGCGGGCGGCCGAGTGTCCGTCGCTCACGCAGACCGGATCGCCCGGGCGCAGGCGCAGCACCCGTCGCAGATGGTGGGCATCGGCGTCATCGAGGACGGGTGAGGCGACGTCGTCGACGAAGGCGAGCGCGTCGGCGGCGCGCCACGGCCGTCCGAGCGAACCGCTCGGGGGCGAACCGGCCGACGCGGGATCGGTCACTTCTGGATGGTGTCGCGGATCCAGTCGAGGAACCCGCGATCGGCCATGCCGACCTCGTCGCCGCGCAGCTCGGCCAGACGGCGGTAGAGCTGCTCCTCCTCCTCGGACAACGAGGTGGGAACGACGACGTCGATCACCACCTGGAGGTTGCCGCGGCCCCGACCGTTCAACCGGGGCACACCCTTGCCCTTGATGGTGATGACCCGGCCCGACTGGGTGCCCGGCGGGATGAGGAGTTCGGTCGGATCGTCCAGGGTCTCGATGAGCAGGCGTGCGCCCAGCGCGGCCTGCGAGACCGAGACGGGGCGGTGCTCGATGAGATCGATGCCGTCGCGCTCAAAGCGCTTGTCCGGCCGGACACGGATGCGGACGAAGAGGTCACCGGGCGGGCCGCCACGGGGGCCGACGGCGCCCCGTTCGGTGAGCCGCAGGGTGTTGCCGTTGTCGACGCCGGACGGGACGGTCACCGTGATGGTGCTGTCCTGGATGACCCGACCGTCGCCGGCACATGTGGCACACGGCGCCTCGATGACCTCACCGGTTCCGCCACAGCGACGACACGGCGCGGCGGTCACGATCTGGCCGAGCACGGTCTGTCGCACCGAACGCATCTCACCGACGCCCTCGCACTCCTCGCAGCGGTGGATGCTCGTCCCGGGTTGGGCCCCGGCGCCACCGCAGTCCTTGCACCGCACCGCCGTGCGCACCGTCACGTCGCACTCACGCCCGAACACCGCATCTCGCAGATCGAGTGTGGTCGTGACCTCGAGATCGGGACCGCGTTGCGGCCCGCCCGGGGCAGGTCGGCCGGCCCCGCCGAATCCGCCGCCGCCCCCGAAGAACGCCTCGAACAGATCGCCGATCCCCCCGGGTCCCGATCCGAACGGGTTCCCGATGTCGAACCCCTCGGCGTTGCCGTAGCGGTCGTACCGTTCGCGCTTGGCCGGATCGGAGAGCACCTCGTACGCCGCAGCGAGTTCCTTGAAGCGCGCCTCGGCCGCCGGATCGTCCGGGTTGGCGTCGGGATGCGACTGCATCGCGAGACGGCGGTAGGCGCGTTTGATGTCATCGGGGCTCGCGTCGCGGGGCACCTCGAGAATGTCGTACAGGTCGTTCACGTCATCCCTCGGTCAGGATCCGCGAGAGCCGCTGCGAGACGACGGCCACGGCGGCGACCGTCTCCTGGTAGTCCATGCGGGTCGGGCCGAGCACGGCGATGGTTCCGGCAACCTCGCCCTCGGCCCGGTACGGCGACAACACGAGCGAGCACTCGGCGAGCGGACCGACGCCCGTCTCGGAACCGATCGCCACGGTCACACCACGGTCGACGAGTTCCTTGAGCAGGCTCACCACCACGAACTGCTGCTCGAGGATGCCGAGCACCTGCTCGACCGTCTCGCGGGCCTCGAGCGAACCCGCCAGCAGCGACGCGCCCTCGACGAACACCCGGGCCTCATCGGTCTGCAGCGCGGTGCGCAGTTCGGCGGCGGTGGCGTCGACGACGGTGCCGACCGCAGCCGGCACGCCCTCGGCGATCACCGGCGACCACGTGCGCAGATCCACCCGGGCCGTGCCCGCGAGCGCCGCCGCGATCACCGACTGTGCGGCGGCCACGTCATCGGGGTCGGTCGGCGCCGTCATCTCGACGGTGCGCTTCAGTACGTCGCCGTTGCTGCACACGACCACGGCGAGGAGCACCTGCGGCGAGAGGTCGACGAGTTGCACCGATCGGATGCGCACGTCGCTCGGCTGCTCGCCCACGACGACCGCCGCTGTGTGGGTCAAGGAGGTCAACAACCGGGTGGTGTCGTGCAGCATCTGCTCGAGCTCCCCGTGTGCGGCGGTGAAGAACTCGCGGACCTGTCGGGCGCTGCCGGCGCTGAGCTCGCGACCGCCATCGGCGAGCCCGTCGACGAAGTAGCGGTAGCCCTTCTCGGTCGGGACCCGCCCGGCGCTGGTGTGCGGCTGGACCAGGTACCCGTCGCGCTCGAGCAGCGTCATCTCGTTGCGAACCGTCGCCGAGGACACCGACACGTCGGAGCGGGCCGCGACCGCGTTGGACCCCACGGGCTGCGCCGTGGAGACGTACTGCTCCACGACGGCGCGGAGGATGGCGGACTTCCGGTCGTCGAGCACTGGCACTCAGTGTACGCGAGTGCCAGCCGGTGACCGGCGCAGGTGAGGCGCGGCGTCAGTCCTCGAGTCGGAGCGCCTGGATGAAGGCGTCGGAGGGCACCTCGACCCGCCCCAGGTTCTTCATGCGGCGCTTGCCGGCCTTCTGCTTCTCCAACACCTTGCGCTTCCGCGAGATGTCGCCGCCGTACAACTTGGCGGTCACGTCCTTGCGGTACGCCTTGATCGTCTGGCGCGAGATGATCCGGCCGCCGATCGCCGCCTGGATGGGGATGTCGAACTGCTGCCGCGGGATGATCTCGCGCAGCTTGTCGGTCATCCGCTTGCCGTAGTCGTAGGCCTTGTCCTTGTGGACGATCGAGCAGAACGCGTCGACGGCCTCGCCGTTCAACAGGATGTCGACCTTCGACAGGTCGGATGCCTCGTACCCCACGGGCTCGTAGTCGAGGCTCGCATAGCCCTGCGTGCGCGACTTCAGCTGATCGAAGAAGTCGAGGACGACCTCGGCGAGCGGAAGCCGGTACCGCAGGTCGACCCGCTCCGGCGACAGGTAGTCCATGCCGACGAGCTCACCGCGGCGGGTCTGGCACAGGTCCATCAGCGTCCCGACGTACTCGGCCGGCGTGATGATCGAGCACTTCAGGTACGGCTCGCGGATCACCTCGATGCTCGCGGCCGGCGGCAGGTCCGACGGGTTGTCGATGAGGAGCTCCTCGCCGGCGGTCGTGCGCACCTCGTACTCCACCGACGGCGCGGTGGCGATGAGCGAGAGATCGAACTCGCGCTCGAGCCGCTCCCGCACGATCTCCATGTGCAACAGGCCGAGGAACCCGCAACGGAACCCGAAGCCGAGCGCTCCCGACGTCTCGGGTTCGTAGCTGAAGCTCGAGTCGTTGAGCCGCAGCTTCTCGAGGGCCTCGCGCAGGTCGTCGAACTCGTCACCCTCGACCGGATACAGCCCGCAGAACACCATGGGCTTGGGCTCGAGGTAGCCGTCGAGCGGTTCGTCGGCCGGGCGGCGCGCCTCGGTGACCGTCTCGCCGGAACGGGCCTCGCCGACATCCTTGATCCCGGCGATCAGGTAGCCGACCTCACCGGCGCCCAGCCCGGCGAGCGGCGTGTTGTCGGGCCGCCGGACGCCGACCTCGATGGCTTCGTGCGTGGCGCCGGCCTGCATGAATCGGAGGTCCGAACTGGTGCGCATGTGCCCGTTGACCACCCGCACCGAACTCACCACGCCGCGGTACTGGTCGAAGTGTGAGTCGAAGATGAGCGCCTGCAGCGGGGCGTCGGGATCGCCGACCGGCGGCGGGATGCGTTCGACCACTGCGTCGAGCAGCTCGGCCACGCCCTCGCCCGTCTTCGCCGAGATGCGCAGCACCTCGCTCGCCGGGATGCCCAGGACCGACTCGATCTCGGCGGCATACGTGTCGGGCTCGGCGGCCGGGAGGTCGATCTTGTTGAGCGCGGCGACGATCTCGAGGTCGTTCTCGAGGGCCAGGTAGCAGTTCGCCAACGTCTGCGCCTCGATCCCCTGCGACGCGTCGACCACCAGGATCACGCCCTCGCACGCGGCGAGCGACCGCGACACCTCGTAGCCGAAGTCGACGTGGCCGGGCGTGTCGATCAGGTTGATCACGTGACCGGCGTACTCGAGGTGCACCGACTGCAACTTGATGGTGATCCCCCGCTCCCGTTCCAGATCCATCGAGTCGAGGTACTGCGCCCGCATGTCACGGGGGTCGACGGCACCGCAGATCTCGAGGATGCGGTCGGCGAGCGTCGACTTGCCGTGGTCGATGTGGGCGATGATCGACAGGTTCCGGATGCGGGAGAGTTCGGTCACAGGGCGGTTCTCGTGGGGTCCGGAGCAGTCCGGACACGGGGGACCCACAGTCTGCCGCACCGGACCCCGCCCGGCTGCACCCCACCCGGACCTGACGGCGGCGCACTCTGCCCGCTACGCTCTACCGGTTCGTCCACCGAGGACCCAGAGGATCGACAGGAACCATGGCCAACATCAAGAGCCAGATCAAGCGGAACCGGCAAAACGAGGCGGCGCGTCAGCGCAACAAGGCCGTGCGCTCCGAGCTGAAGACCCGCATCAAGCAGGCCGAGACCGCCACCGGTGATGACGCCGACGAGCTCGTGCGTGCCGCCATCAAGCGGATCGATCAGGCCGCCGCGAAGGGTGTGCTGCACAAGAACACCGCAGCCCGTCGGAAGTCCCGGCTGATGACGCAGTCGGCCGCCGACGAGGCCTGACACTCCACTCGCCTCCGGCGTTCGCCGATCGGCGTCGTCGGGCTCCGCTCAGCGGCGTGGTGCCGCCAGTCGAGCGACCAGCAGCTCCATGACCGCCTCGGGGTCCTGAGCCGTCCGCCCCCGTAGTTCCACGTCGGCCGTGGCCAGCAGCCGCATGGCCCGCCGGATCCCCGCCGGTCCCAGCCGCTTCGACGCCGCCAGCGCCTTCTTCGCCGGGAACGTCGAACCCTTCATCCCCAGCAACGCCGCGGCGGCGCGCTCATCGGCGATCCCGCTGCCGTCGAGTCGGGCCATCCGTTCGACGTGCGTCTGCAGCGTCATCATCACCTGCAGCGGGTGACGGCCGCCCCCGCCGATCATGCGACGCACACACGTCACCGCCCCCGCCAGATCCGATCGGTCGATCGCGTCGGTGAGATCCCACGGCGGCACCCCGCCGGCGTCGCCGAGGAACGGTTCGACATCGTCAGCATCGAGCGGACCCGCACCGGCGCCGAAGACCGCCACGAGTTGTTGCAGCACCTGGCGCACCCGGGCGATGTCCTCGCCGAGCTGTTCGGTGATCAGCTGCTGGGCCCGCCGACTGAGCTGCACCTCGGCCTGATCGAACTGCTCGCCGAGCCAGCCCGACGCGGCCTTGCCGCCCGGCGGGTCGCACGCTCGGACGGTGCCGCCCGCCGCCGTGACCGCGTCCTTGAGCACCTTGAGTGGATCCGTCTTCTTCGATCCGCCCGCCCCCTTGCCCTCCCACGTCAGGATCAGCGTCACGTCGTCGGGAAGTGCGCCGACCACCTCGACCAACGGTGCCAGGTCGGTGACGTTGAACCGCTGCAGATCGCGGGCGACCACCACGCGGTCCCCGAACATCGAGATGGTCTCGACGGCGAGTGCCGCCTCGCCTGGCTGATAGTCCTCGCCGCGGAAGTCCTCGAGCACCTCGCTGCGTTCGGCGTCGCCGACGGCGGCCTCGATCGCCGACTTCGTCGCGTCGGCGACGAGTGTCGTGTCGACCCCGTGCAGGAACGTCAGCCGGTCCGTCACGTCGGCACGCCCGCCTGTTCACGACGGAGTGTCTCGATCAGATCGGCGCAGCGTCGGGCCGGACGGGGATCGTCGACCAGCACGACCCGCACCGAGGTGTCTGCGTCGAGGAGCGTCGCCGCGGCCACGTCGGCCAGTTCGACGCCACCCGAGCCATTGGAGCCATCACCGGTATGGCGCAGGTCCCGCACGCGCGGTACACCTGCGGTCTCGCCCGGTGCCGCGGGCGCCGCCGCTTCGGAGTCGAACACGACGACCGCCGACGGGGGCAGGTCGGCCAGCGCACGGGCGGCCACACGGTCGGGCACCAGCACGAACGACGCGCCCAACGCGATCGCCCGACTGGCGGTCGCCACGTCGTGGGCCGCACAGCAGAAGGGGACGTCGCCAGCGGACCACGCGGGCTCCCCTGCCGCCTCGTCGACGGTGATCAGGACGG